>CANHJY010000275.1 GCA_947461185.1 Flavobacteriales bacterium | reverse complement strand
TGTTGAAAAAGTAGATGGAGAAAACAAAGGCATTCGACATAGTTTTAGTGTTAAAACAGATTTATTTGCGCAAGGCAATACCCAATTGGTCAATTTTAAAAAATACTACTACATTGCTGTCGCCTACGCCTATAATAACTACAAAAACTACAATCCTAATGATCCTTTAACATTGGATGGTCAAAAACGACTTTACCTCAATAGCCGTAAAAAAGCCACAGGAGCTGTAAAATTGATTGAAGGAATTCCCCATAATCCTATGCCAGAATCGGGAGGTACACTTCACTACCTAGCGTATGGTGCTATGCCTGAAATTACGCGAATCGATGGCTATGGAAATGGCAATCTAAACCTAGAAATGAGTGAAAACTCCTTGTCAGAAATTCTATTTGAAGGTATAAAAGATGAAATTACGTATGCCGCCAATAATGGCCCAGTAAAGGTGAAAGTTGTCGATCCACTAAATGTTGCTAACGGTTATTTTGAATGCAAATTCCGTAATTACGACGTTAGTGGAACAAATGGGGCTGATACCGCTTCATGGGTAATTTACAGATATACCGAGGAAAATGGCACCTTACTCGATTCTATGACTTCGGAACAAACCATTTCTGTTTTAAATGAGCAACTGATTCCAGAATGGGGAGTCTCCGTTCAGATTAAACAAGAAAACTATACCGGACCAGCTGGAAACGCATCAGTTAAATCCACAGAAATGATTACTTCCAGCATTTCTTTCTCGGATTCATCGAAACCATGGTTATCATTTATTCAGGATAATGATGCCTTTTTCCCTACGAATTGGATACGTTCAGGTGATTATTCACCTCAAGATCCGGAGGATTGTTTACCGAATGAATTGGCTTATCTGAATCCTTGCAATTACAAAGATGAATCTGGTATCGACGATGATAAAAACTATGCAAAATTACTCGGTGGAGGAATTGCGCCACATCGACTTGTTGGATATCAGGCAGATTACATGCCTCTCGCCTATTACAATTTAACAAGTCCAGGAAGCGCAAGAAACAATGCTTCGATATCGTTTTTACCAAGTGTTGACATCGTGCTAACTTCTGACAAATCCAAGTGGACGCGTTGTCCTATTATTGAACTAGGAAGAGACGCGAATCTGAATATTGGAGGTGCTGAACCCGGCGGAATGAGAAAAAGCCCAAGCGTGAATAAAAACGGGAATCCAGATAATAGCGGAACAGAGGGAATGGGCTGGTTTCCGGGTTATGCTATAGATTTGGAAACTGGAGCTCGTTTGTACATGGCATTCGGAGAAAATTCCTTTTTAGGTGCTGAGAATGGTGCAGATATGCTATGGAATCCAACAGAACGTTTGGTTGATGGTGTTGGAAATCCGTTGATGGGCGGTATGCATCCGATTTATGTATTTAGTTGCAATCAGAAAACTATCAATAATTTTTCTTCAGGTTATGATTTTCCCGCTTACATTCCTTCCATTGGTGAATCCAATTCGAATGAAGCCTTCCTCAAGTTAAAAGATATTATTGATAACAACAGCAGCACCTCAAAGCGCGAATTGTACGGAAGTTTATCTTGGATAGCTTATCCTATACTCACTGAAGACCAAGTAATTCTTTCAACAGATGTGCACATTAAGTTGAGAATCAATAAAGAATACAAAAATTATGTTGCAACTGGAAGAAACAACGGTCAGCCAATGTACTCGTGGAATCTTACATCATTAGGAACAACTTACAACAGCGAACAAGCACTTAGTGAAGCTTTAAAGATGATTAATGTTGTACCCAACCCATACAATGCGTTTGCCGAATACGAAACGATGAAATTGGATACGCGCATCAAGATTACCAACTTACCAGAATTATGTACCATCAGTATTTATTCAACAAGCGGGAAATTGATCAAGTTAATCAAAAAAGACAGTCCGGTAACTTATCAAGATTGGACACTTACCAATCATGCCAATGTGCCTGTATCTTCGGGAGTTTACCTCATCCATGTTGAAGTTCCTGGAATTGGTGAACGGGTACTCAAAGCGTTCATCGCCATGCGACAAGTTGATTTACAAAATATGTAATATATCACTTAATCAAAAGTTATTTCAACTTCTTTATTGTCCTTACTTTTCTTTTTCCTTTGATAAAAATGGTCTATTCTCCAATTTTCAGAGAATAGAACCACTTTATTATAATTCGCTATAAACTATCTTTCTAAAACCAACTTTACGAAGGCATGTATGAGCTTCTTGTCATCATATAATTCCAAATGATAAGTGCCATTAGCTAACGATTGCACATCAATAAGTTCATTTGGATAGCTTATTCCGTTTAACATCAACTGTCCATTTGAAGCATAAAGTCGATAATTAGTCTCTTGGGTTAAACCATCAACAACAAAACCATTAACCACAGGATTAGGCACTATTTTCATTTCAGGAATTTCTAAATCACCAATGTTTGCAATGTAACCTCCAAATTGTTGACCATCCGATGATTGATTGACAACATGCTGTGCTGCATTGGTAACCCGTAAAGAAAGATAGTACCAATCGTTAATAGCAGGAGAACTCAATAAATATTCAAAAACAGTATCCAAACTAACCGAGGTCCAAGTTAAAATACTAGTACTCCCAGATGTGTTCCCAAGAGCTACCTCATAATGCGCAATACCGGATTCAGGATCCATTGATTGCCAATTAGCTGAAAGTAAATCGGTATGAAAAGTATCAATATCTTGTATTAATCCATCTGCAATATCCAAAATCACTGGAGGTGTCCAATCTAATTTATAAGTTGCAGATACAGGCATAGACCAGTTCCATTGATTATCTATACTGATGGCTTCCACCTTACCCGTTGGAATCGCATTCGTGCTAAGGTAACGAAGATCCGATTGCAAAGTCATGGGCATAAGTGCTGACCGACTTTTATAACACTTCAAATTATCGAAAGTAACTACACATCCTCCCGAACGGAAAGAAATCGAATTCCCTGTTGTCAATGGTGC
>CANHJY010000274.1 GCA_947461185.1 Flavobacteriales bacterium | reverse complement strand
TTACCCCTTGCCAGTGGAATGGTGCAGAATGTACAGAAATAATCACAACCGTCCTGAATTTTTAAAAACGATCTTGTGCGATCGCCATAAGAAAAAGATGGGACAAATTCTTTAGTGTTTTTTATAGATTCAAAACTTGTAATTGCTTTATCTTGTTTCGATTCTAGTTTCTCGAGGTGTTCGATTATGTTGAATTTTTCATTAGCACCAAGAACCAGATCAACATTAGGAATGGATGCAATTTCATCTGGTTTTAATTGCGCATAACATCCAATTATTACTACAAATGCTTCCGGATTAATTTGGTTTGCCTTTTTTACTAGTTGTTTACATTTTTTATCTGCATTCTCAGTTACAGAACATGTATTAATAACGAAAACGTCTGGATTGTCATCAAAATCAACCTTAGCGAAACCACCTTCTTCAAAATTTCGAGCAATAGTAGAAGTTTCTGAAAAATTCAGTTTGCACCCTAAGGTGTAGAAAGCTACTTTTTTATATTGATTCATATATTGTACAAAATTAGTGAGAATAAGATAAATGGAATACACTGAAGATTTATTTGGAACTAAATTTCATTCTTTTCGTATTTCAACCCTCATATTAAAGCAATGGAGAAAATACTTACAATACAATTTCGGGAATTGGAATCTTGGAAATTACTTAATGATTCGGATCAAGAGCTCGTAAAAAAAGCATATGAAATTTCACAAAATGCCTATGCTCCCTACAGTGAATTTTATGTTGGCGCATCCGTTCAAATGGCAAATGGAGAAATATTAACAGGAAGTAATCAGGAAAATATTGCTTATCCTTCCGGGCTATGCGCTGAGAGGGTTGTTCTGTTTTATGCAGGTTCACAATTTCCTAAAACCAAAATAGATACAATTTGTGTTGTTGCAAAAGGTGATTTGCTTCCCTTCGATAAAATTCTATCTCCTTGTGGCGCTTGTCGACAAGTAATGCTTGAAACCGAAATACGTCAAACAGATCAGGTGCGTGTAATTTTGGTTTCCCAAAATGAGAAAACGCTCATTTTTAATAATGTTAAAGATTTATTGCCATTTGCCTTCGGAACAATTTAAAGGTGAAATTTCTGGTTTTTCATTAATACTATTGATTTTATAAATTCCTATATTTGCGATTCATATTTTAAAGCTTACAAATTATGGCCGTTAAAAGTGCAAAACAACCTACGAAAACTACAAAAAAGGAGGCCGCATCCAAAACTGCTAAGTTTTCGAAAGAAACTTATATAAAGTGGTATAAAGACATGTTATTGATTCGAAAATTTGAAGAGAAAACAGGTCAGTTATACATTCAACAAAAATTTGGTGGATTTTGTCACTTATACATTGGTCAAGAAGCCATAGTTGTAGGGACTGCTTCTGGTTGTAAAACGGGAGATAAACACATGACCGCCTATCGTGACCATGCTCATCCGATAGCTTTGGGAACTGATCCGCGTGTTTTGATGGCTGAATTGTATGGTAGAAGCACGGGATGCTCAAAAGGCAAAGGTGGTTCGATGCACTTTTTTGATAAAGAAAAGAATTTCATGGGTGGCCATGGAATAGTAGGAGCTCAAATTGCAATGGGAGCTGGTGTTGGTTTCGCAGAGAAATATAATGGAACTGATAATGTTGCATTCGTATCCATGGGAGATGGTGCAGTGCGTCAAGGTGCGCTGCATGAAACATTTAATATGGCAATGAATTGGAAGTTACCAGTTATTTTTATTATTGAGAATAATAATTATGCGATGGGTACATCTGTAGAACGAACCACAAATGTTACGGATTTGTCGAAAATAGGATTGTCGTATGAGATGCCATCCAAAATCGTAAATGGTATGCGTCCAGAAGATGTTCACAATGCGATTGAGGAAGCAGCTGACAGAGCTAGAAGGGGAGATGGTCCAACTTTATTAGATATCAGAACATACCGTTATAAAGGGCACTCGATGTCCGATCCTCAGAAATATAGAACTAAAAAAGAGGTTGCTGAATGGATGGATCAAGATCCAATTGAACATTGTTTAAGAATGATTCAAGGAAACAAATGGTTGTCTGATAAGGAAATTCAAGAAATTGATGAGTGGGTTAAAAAAGAAGTTGAAGAGTCGGTTGCATTTGCTGAGTCTTCTCCTTATCCAACTCCTGATGAGCTTTACAAAGATGTTTATGTTCAAACGGATTACCCATACATCATCGAATATCAAAGAAATTATTAATTTATTTTTAATAGGTAAAAAATATTATGGCTGAAGTAGTTTATATGCCAAAACTGAGCGATACAATGACTGAAGGCGTTGTAGCTGAATGGACTAAAAAAGTTGGAGATAAGGTTAAATCTGGTGAAGTACTTGCAGAAATCGAAACAGATAAAGCAACTATGGAATTTGAATCATTCTTTGATGGTACATTATTACATATCGGGGTTGAAAAAGGACAGGCCGCTCCGGTGAATTCAATTTTGGCTATTATTGGAAATGAGGGTGAAGACATCAGTGCTTTAATATCTGGGTCAGCGCCAAATGTTGAAACAGTTGCTGAAACTTCAAAAACTACAGTTGAGGCTGTTGTGGAAGCACCGAAAACCGAATCTGCTCCGCCCCCAAGTTCTGTTGCACCAGTTAAAAATGCTGCTCCTGCACCAATTGTATCAAATGGTGAACGTGTATTTGCTTCTCCTTTAGCAAAGAAACTAGCCGAAGAAAAAGGTATAGATATTCATGCTGTCGCTGGAACAGGTGAGTCAGGAAGAATAATCAAAAGAGATGTCGATCATTATGTTCCATATAATGCGCCAATTCAGACTATAAGCTCTATTCCTTCTGGACAGGAATCTTATCATGATGAAACCGTATCGCAAATGCGTAAAACGATTGCGAGAAGATTGGCTGAAAGTAAATTTACTGCTCCACATTTCTATTTGACATTGAATATTGATATGGATAATGCTATAAATATTCGTCAGTCAATGAATCTTGTTGAAGGTGTTAAAGTATC
>CANHJY010000273.1 GCA_947461185.1 Flavobacteriales bacterium | reverse complement strand
TGATGGAGATCAAATGGCAATAAAGTTTGCACGTCAACAATTTCGCAGGAAATATTCATTGATTCTAACTTAGTAGCGGCTTCCTGTACGATGCGAAGTGTAGAACCATAACTTACAATGGTGATATCATCACCTTCTTTGATAATTTCGGGCACTCCTAAAGCAACAGTGTAACTCAATAAATTAGAAGGAAGTTTTTCTTTAAGTCGATATCCATTTAAGCATTCTATCACTAATCCAGGATCGTTGCCTTGCAATAATGTATTGTACATACCCACTGCCTGTGTCATGTTTCTTGGAACACAAACATACATTCCCCTCAATGAATTAACTATCATTCCCATTGGTGAACCACTGTGCCAAATTCCTTCAAGGCGATGGCCACGAGTTCGAACAATTAACGGACAACTTTGCTGTCCAGCAGTTCTGAAATGTAATGTTGAAACATCATCACTCAGCGGCTGTAAACCATATAATAAATAATCGAGGTATTGAATTTCAGCAATAGGTCTTAACCCTCTCATCGCAAGACCGATACCTTGACCCATAATAGTCAATTCTCTGATACCGGTATCGAATATACGCTGAATGCCATATTTTTCTTGCAAGCCATTAAAACCCTGATTTACATCTCCAATATTTCCCAAATCTTCACCAAATGCAACCACTTTACTGTTTGATGCAAAAAGCTGATCAAAATAATTATTAAGCACCTCAAATCCATTCAATAAGGGGGCATCATTTTCATAAATGACATCAATGGCTTTTACTTTTAATGCTGATTTAGGACCTTCATTATAGAGGAAGGAATCATATTTGATTTCACTTTCTTTTTTTAGATTTTTATAGAAATGGGAAATTGCTAAAACTGAAGCCTCATTTGAATTCCCATAACTATCTAATGCATTTGATAATGCCTTCATTACGTCTCTAAGCATGGGCTCTCTAACAGATGACAATTCATTAACAATAGATTGAATAGAAGGACTTATTGTATTTGTTGCGTTGAGTAAAGAAACAGATTCAGCCACTAAATTTTTCAAGGGTTGATGGTATTTACTCCATGCATTATTCTTGCTATCTCTAACAAATTGTATTGCATTTTGCTCAATTTCAATCAATTCAGATTCTTGGGCCAATCCATTTTCCAAAATCCATTTGCGCATTTGTTTGATACAGTCCCACTCTTTTTCCCAAGCCAACCTTGCTTCAGTTTTATAACGCTCATGGCTACCTGACGTGGAATGCCCTTGTGGCTGAGTTAACTCTTCAACATGAAAAAGTGCCGGAGTGTGAGTATCTCTAATTTTTTGAATTGCAAATTCCAGAATTTCACACATTCCTGCATAGTCCCATCCTTTTAGTTTATAGATATCAAGTCCATTACTACCCTCTTCTTTTTGCATACCACTTAAAGCTTCAGAAATGGATTCCTTAGTTGTTTGGTATTTTTTTGGTACTGAAATTCCATAACCATCATCCCATACGAATACAGCTAATGGAACCTGAAGAACGCCCGCTGCATTGATAGTTTCCCAAAACTGCCCTTCACTTGTAGAGGCATCCCCAATAGTACAAAAACAGACTTCATTTCCATTCACACTCAGATTTTTGAGTGCTTTCAAATCTTCAACATTTCTAAACACTTTAGAAGCAAATGCCAACCCTAAACCTCTTACCATTTGTCCAGCTGTTGGAGCGATATCACTTGAAATATTTTTCGAACTGGCTAAATCCAACCAATTACCATCATGATCAACAAATTTTGAAGCAAAATGGGCATTCATTTGTCTGCCAGCACTGAACGGATCATTTGCAATATTGGAGTCTGCATATAATTGAGAAAAAAACTGTTCAATGGTTGCTTTTCCGCTAGAAAACATAAATGTTTGATCTCTGTAATAGCCCGACCTAAAATCACCCGGCTTGAAAAATCTGGACATCGCAACTTGAGCCACTTCCTTTCCATCGCCAAATATGCCAAATTTAGCCTTTCCCGTAAGTACCTCTTTTCTGCCCAAAAGACTGGTTTCTCTGCTTTCACAGCAAATTTGATAATCTTCTAAAACAGCATTTCTAAAATGATCAAAACTTAAATTTTCTAAAGCAGCAGTATCGTTTGTTGTTTCCATAAATCTGAAATAAGTGTCAAAAATATGATTTTCATAGCTGATTGTTAAAAATCTGTAAACAAGTTGTCAAATTATGCAATTATCAATGTATTTATTATCTTTAACCCCTAATTGAAGATGTTGAAAATGAAAAAAATAGCTTTACTAATTATCTGGACTATTTTGACGAGCTATTCTGATGCCCAAAATAAATTAGAGAAAGAAAATACCAAATCTGAAGCGACTTCTAACATCTTGCCATCAATGAATATCAGTGAAGAATCCTTCGACTTTGGTAAAATTCCGCAAGGCAAACCCGTTCACCACACTTTTATTGTAACTAATAGCGCAACTTCACCTTATAAATTGACAAATGTTCAGGCAAGTTGTGGATGTACTACTCCCGAATGGGAAAAAGACAAATTAATGAAACCCGGAGAATCAAGTAATATCAACGTAGGATACAATGCTGCTGCAGAAGGGAAGTTTACTAAAAACATTACCATTACGTATTGTGATACCTTATCTAAAGTAATTACCATTAAAGGTGAGGTTTGGAAAACACCAGCAGCAAGCGCTCCGGCAAATACAGCAACTCAAGAGTTAAAAGACAGAAAATAAAACAATTCTTTAAAAAATAAAAAATAAAACAAAATGAAAAAACTATTACTATCTCTAACAGCTTTCGCTTTAACAACAGGTTTATTTGCTCAAGATGCAACCAATGCTGCTCCTAAAAAAACTGCTGATGATGTTGCGAAATTCAAATCAGAAACACTTGAATTGGGAAAAATCATTCAAAACAATCCAACTCAAGGCGTTTTTGAAGTTACCAACATCAGTAAAGAACCATTATTAATTGAGCAGGCTAATCCAACTTGCGGTTGCACTATTAGCGACTACACAAAAGAGCCGATTGCTCCAGG
>CANHJY010000272.1 GCA_947461185.1 Flavobacteriales bacterium | reverse complement strand
TCCAAGTTTACTGCAGCAGCCACAATTAATTCATCCGGAATCAAACAGGCATTCACTGTTAAATCAGGATTATCACAATTCGGAAATTTAGCTTTCAGATATTTTTCCGTTTGAAAATATACTGATGATTCAGGCAAATAAAACTTCCAACGCTCTGCATTGGTAAATATTCCGCAACGCAAATCACCAACAGGTCGGGTAAGTGTTAAAGGTGCGAAACGCGAATGCATTCCATTATCGTCGAGATTAATTTTCATTAGATGCAATTAAAATTTCTTTTTTTGAAATTAAAGACAAACAAGCAAAGGTCAATAATCCGTTCACTATCAGTAATTCGTATCCGAATTTATAACCATTGAAAAGTTGTTCTGAATTTTTATCAAGCCAATAACAAATTATAGGAACAATTATGCAGATTACGGGTACCATCCATTCCGTTAGTTTTCTCTTCGTAAAGATTCCATAAAAGAAAAGTCCGAGGAGTGGACCATATGTATAACCGGCTATTGTTAATATCAAACTGATTAGATCAGTTCCCGGGTTTGAATCAACATAAAGTTTTGTAAGTAGAATGATCACCAAGAACAAAATAGAAAAACCAATATGAACATACAATTTCAATCTTTGGCGTTCATGTTCCTCTCTTTTGTTGAAATTTAGAAAATCTATGCAAAAACCAGTAGTTAATGCTGCAAGCGCACTATCAGCAGATGCATATGAAGAGGCTGTTATCCCTAAAAGGAAAAAAATACCAGCTAAGGTTCCAAAATGATTCAAAGCTAGCGTTGGAAAGACATGATCCGTGATAACTTTGTCGCCATTCATGGGTAAAGACAAGCCTTTGGCTTCTGCATATACATAAAGCGCACCACCTAAAAGTAAAAACAAGAAATTTGTTACGATTAGAACAGTTGTAAAGGAATACATATTTTTTTGTGCGTCTTTAATATTCTTACAAGTAAGATTTTTCTGCATCAAATCCTGATCAAGACCAGTCATTGCTATAGCCAAAAACATTCCTCCAAAAAATTGTTTAGGAAAATACAATTTTGAGTTAGGGTCATCAAAAAAGAAAATTTGTGTCATTGAACCACCAGTGCTCGACTTGGTTTCGGTTATTCTATCATACAACCCAAAAAGATCAACATCCAGCAGTTGTGCAATTATTATTGTACAGATTATAACCGCACTAATTAAAAATAAAGTTTGAAAGGTGTCTGTGTAAACAATTGTTTTAATACCACCCTTGAAAGTATAAACCCAAATTAAAACTATAGTAATTACGGCCGTTAGCCAATAAGGAACTCCTAAATCATCAAATAGAAATAATTGCAATACAACGGTTGCCAAATATAATCTTGTAGCAGAGCCTAAAGTTCGAGACAAAATAAAAAAACTAGCACCAGTTTTATAACTTACTGCACCAAATCTTTGATTAAGGTATTCGTAAATCGAAGTTACATTGAGACGATAATATAAGGGCATTAACAACTGGGCAATTACAATATAACCGAGAACATAACCTAAAACTATTTGAAAATAGGCCATACCTTCAATTTGAACCTTACCTGGAACAGAAATAAAGGTAACTCCAGATAAGGAAGCACCTATCATTCCAAAAGCCACTAAATACCAAGGACTTTGTTTGTTCCCGGTAAAAAAAGTTTCCGAATCAGCATTTTTGGATGTTAAGTAAGATATCAATATCAAAACCCCAAAATATGCTACAAGAACAGAAATAATTAAAGTAGTGCTCATAATCAAATTTGAAGCTTGAAATTACGACTTATTGTTTAAACGAAACCAAATTGGTTATGAAACCGTAACTTTTTTCAAAAAGGTAATTCTATCTTTGTCAAAAATTTAAGTTATGGATGCTTTGTTGCAAATTGCCCTAATCATTCTTCCAGCTGGAGGAGTATTATTAACCGCCATTTACTTTTTAAGACGCGAAACATCGAAGGAAATGTTGAATATGCAAATTGATTTGCGCAAACAACGTCAAGAATTTTTCTTACCCAACAGGGTTGAAGCATATCAACGTGCAGTTCTTCTAATGGAGCGCATCCATCCCAACAGTTTGGTCATGCGTCTTCACAATCCGGGAATGCCAGCTAAAGCATTACAAGCCGATTTTTTAAAAGCGATTCGAGAGGAATACGACCATAATGTAGCGCAACAACTATTCATTTCCCCGCAAGCGTGGCAAATGGTTAAAAATTCTAAGGAAGAAACCATTAAAATCATCAATATTGCCGGTAATCAAATGCAAGCAACATCTACTGGAATGGAATTGTCTGCAAAAATCTTTGAATTGGTAGCCGAAATTGGTCAATTGCCCTCAGAGATTACCGTCGAGTTACTTAAAAAAGAATTACAAGAGTTGTTTTAGTTAAATTAAATTGATTGTAAACGAATCAAACTGAACAACATCACCACTTCTCAATTTTGCTCTTTTTCGGATTTCTACTTCATTGTTTAGGATAATTTCTCCTTCATCAACCATCCATTTGGCATGACCACCTGTTTGCGCCAAACCTGTTGCTTTGAGTAACTGAATAAGCTCGATATATTCGCCTTCGATTTTAAATTCTTGTATCACTTTCTTGATTTTTTGTAAGTCGTGTAGAGCAATTCAGCTCCAGTAAAGGCAGAAATCTCTCCATTAGCAACTTGATTTTCCATTAAATTATATTCATTTTTCCATGCTTCACTCTGAAAATAATCAGCTAGAATCATTTCCTTTAAGCTTTCATGCAACCAAAATTGATCTTGTTTGGAACGATTCGCCGAAAACCATCCGTTTTGATGGGTTTGGGAAATGTATTTTTCAATATACTCCCATGCTTTATCGATATTTTTATTTTCAAGCGCGCTGCATGTAAAACACGGTGTTGTCCATCCACTTGATTTTGGTGGAAAAAGATGCAATGCTCCCGCGTATTCTCTGGCTGCCGATAAAGCATTTTTCAAATTATCGCCATCCGATTTGGTAATAACCAAGGCATCAGCCATTTCCATAATACCTCGCTTAATTCCCTGCAATTCATCACCTGCTCCTGACAACATC
>CANHJY010000271.1 GCA_947461185.1 Flavobacteriales bacterium | reverse complement strand
TGATAATTTACAATACGTTGAATTTTGTAAAGCAACAGAGAATTGAATTTAAATGTCCTGCCGAATTGAAAGAGTCAGCGATTTCCTATTTTAATAAGGGTAATTTAAAACTTGAATATCTCGAGATTTGCGATTCAACAACGCTTGAAATTTTGGAAAATAATTGGCGTGAATTTATGACCGTTTCTATTGCAGCGTATTGTGGTGAGGTTAGGCTAATCGATAATATGGAAATTTAAAAGTTCATTTTGTCTTCTTCTAAATGAGCTTTCTGCTTTTTCGTTAGTGAATTATACACCAATTTATAGGATTCGTTGATGCATTTTAGAATTATGTTTTCAGAAATCCCTGCAAACAAATCAATTGTTATCCAATGCTTTTTGTTCATGTGATATCCGGGTTTTATGCCGTCATATTCTTCTCTTAAGTCAATGGCTTTTTCTGGATCACATTTAACATTAATGGAAACTGGATTACCACTGTCAATAATTAAAAAAATTTTACCACCTACTTTGAAAACAAGGGTGTTTTTATCGAAAGGATAGTCTTCCTGAGAAAAGGGTTTTGAAATGCAATGAGTATAGATACTCTCGAAATTCATTTAATGAAGTGCAGGGGCGTTGTCGTATTTACCAAGATTATATAGCATTTTGGAATGACCAGCCAATGCACCTACAAATGTTTTATAGGAATGATATGGAAGATTAAATTCCGAGGCAGTTTCACGAACAATTTTAGATAACTTTGGATAATGAACGTGACAAATATTTGGAAACAAATGATGTTCAACTTGATAGTTTAACCCACCTACATACCATGTTAAAATAGGATCTTTTGGTGCGAAGTTGGCAGTGTTGTACAGTTGATTTACAGCCCAATCTGCATCAACATTCCCAGATTCATCAGGCAGTGGATAATCCGAACTTGGCACAACGTGAGCAGGCTGAAAAATTGCTGCTAAAATGAGTCCACATATAAACTGCATGATCGACCATCCAAGAACTGAAATGTACCAAGGCGCATCTGAAAAAATTATTGGAAGTGCAATAAATATGGTCATGTAGGCAATTTTGCTAAAAATCAAATTGGTTAAATGCCTTCCAAATGTAGTTTTTTGCGTTTCAATAAGTCCTTTCTTTTTATATCTAATGGCTTGTTGAAAATCTTTGGTGGTTGACCACATCATCGTCATTAAACCATAGAAAAACCAGGCATAAACATGCTGAAATCTATGAAGTTTATTACGTTTTGTATGAGGAGAAAAACGCAGGATAAACGCTGGTGGTTTAATATCTTCATCCATATCAGTTACATTCGTATATGTATGGTGTAAAACGTTATGTTGAATTCGCCAATTAACATCACTTCCTCCCAATAATACCATAACTTTTCCAATCAAAGTATTAACCCATTCAATTTTAGAATATGCTCCATGGTTTGCATCGTGCATAACCGATAAACCAACGCCGGCCATACCAACCCCTGCGATACTCCAAAGAAAAATAAATAACCACGGAGAATAATCAAGAACAAACAAAAGAATGAAAGGTAGTAAATACAATGAAAGCATTACAATTGTTTTAATTACCATATTTGTGTTGGCATGTCGAGAGATGTTTTTTTCTTTAAAATAACCATTAACCCGAGATCTCAATACTTTGTAAAACTCAGTATTTTGAGTTCCGGTAAATCGAACATTTTGATGTTGCATAATATCTTTTTGTAAAAATACGGCGAAATACGAATGAATTTACAAAATCCATTTTTCTTTTTTCATATTTCTCGGTTAATAAGTGTACTTCAATCTTTTTGAAGTCCGCGAGCAATGAGAATTAAAAGAACGAATGATAAATTTATAAGTTCATGGAGCGAGACAAAATAGTTCATTCCGATTATAACTCCCCATATAGCGATTGATACCCAAGACTGCTTGAAGTTTACTTTTAGTTGAATAAGTTCATCAACTGATTTCATATTTCGAATGGTTAAAATAACGTCTTGTTTCTTTTTCATTTTAGAAGTGAAATAGAGCAATGGAAGCAAAACAATTCCTTGTGGAATTCCAAGGTCTTGATACATGAAAAAGTTAATCCATTCCGTTGTAAAAGATTGATTGGGATAGATTAGCATAATAAAAAGATGCACCAAAACACATTCGATTAGCCACAGTGAGAATGATTTAACTAAATCTTGAAATTCTCTTTTTTGTTCCGTTTTTAAAATTGTTTTTTTTATCTCTCGAATAGTTTCAATTCGAAAATAGGAAAAAAATAAATTTTCAATTAAGTAAAATAAAAGGATGAACAATAAGGACCAATCCCAAAAAAAATAACCCAGTAAGGGAATTGCCAATTCTCCAATTAATTGGATTATAAAAGTAGTTCGTTTATTCATCACTTCAAAGCGGCAACACGCACCTTGGTCAATTCAAAATTTGGATTGTACTTTAGCGCTTTAGCATACGATTGTAGCGCTCTTGTTCGGTCATTTTTATCCTCGTAGCAAAGCCCGATATTGTGCCATGCTTTAACAAATTCAGGTTGAATGTCGGTTGCCATTTGATAATAGATAATCGCGCTATCTAATTGGTTTTCAGTATGAAATTGTTTTATATAGCCAATGTTAAACCACCCTAAGTGGTATTTCTCATCCACTTGCATTAACTTGTGGTAACCCATTTCCGCTTCTTTATACCTTTCCAACATTTGATCACAGTAGGCTACTCCATAAATTGCATCTGCTAATTTTGGATTTAAGGCAACAGCATTTCTAAATTTTTCAATGGCAATTTCGTATTTTTCATCCTCTGTGTATAGTTGACCAAGTCGCAAATAAGCTAATTCGAATGTTGGGTCCTGTTGAACTGCAGTTTCGTAGGAGGATATAGCTAATTTACGATTGTTTTGCATGAGGAAAATGGTCCCTTTCATTACATAAGCATCACGGTACTTTGGGTTTATTTTTAGAGCTTGATCAACGTATTGTAGGGCAGTTTGAAAGTCAGCAAAATAAGCGTAAGTGGAGGAAAGTCCGACAAGTGCCTTTACATTTTTTGGTTGTTTTTTCACAATA
>CANHJY010000270.1 GCA_947461185.1 Flavobacteriales bacterium | reverse complement strand
GAGTTCGTTTAACATGTTACTTCAAGCTGGAATCACTGTAGCAGGTGACTCAACTTCAACCACTGGTGTGAAAGATGTTTCTTTATGGGAAATTTTAGAAGATTCCAACGCTGGAATTGGTTGGTTGGTAAACTTAGCTTTGGTTTTAATGCTTGGATATTTAATTTTCATATTTGTAGAACGTTATTTGGCAATTCGACGCGCTAGCAAAGCAGAAGCAGATTTTATGTTTAAGATTAAAGAATATATAAAAGAAGGTAAAGTGGACCAAGCTAAGGATTTGTGTAATCGTTCGACAAGCCCTTCTGCTCGTATTCTTGAAAAAGCAATAGAAAGATTGGGCAAACCAATGGAAACCATTACCGCTGCAATAGAAAATACAGGGAAATTAGAAGTTCTCCGTTTAGAGCAACGTATCTCATTTTTAGCAACTGCTTCTGGTGCTGGTCCAATGCTTGGATTCCTTGGAACAGTAATCGGGATGGTTGTGGTTTTCATCGACTTAGAAAATTCAAATACACTAGAACTAAAAATTATTGCTCCAGGTATCATGACTGCAATGATCACAACAGTGGCTGGTCTAATAGTTGGAATTTTATCCTTTATGGGACACAATCACTTGCAATCCATGATAAGTAAGGTAGTTTATCAAATGGAAAATACGGCTTTGGAATTCACTGATTTCTTGCACAAACCTGAAAAATAATAATTATGGATTTTAGTTCAAGAAATAAAGTAAAAGCCGAATGGGGTATGGCTTCAATGACAGACCTCATCTTCTTACTCTTGATATTCTTTATTATCATGAGTTTGATGTCGAACAATCAGACACCTATTGATTTACCAAAAGCGGCAGAAAACATTCCTCCTAGCCAGGATCCAGTTGAGGCAACAGTGGTTATTACAGAGAATAATCAATATGTTGTTCTTCCTGGAGGAAAGATTGAAGAACCAATGGCTTTTGATCAGATTAAAGAATTGGCTGCCGCAGCTGTAACCAACTCGGGAAAACCAAAATTAAGAATTGCCGGTCATCATCAAGCAGATTATGAGGCTGTTTTTAAAGTATTGGCACTTGCACAGGCCAATGGCTGGGATCCTGTTTTAGCTTACGATAAATAATAAACGATTCATTATGAGAGCAATTCCAATAGTAAATCCGCTTGATCGAAGAAACGCAGTAATTGCGTCAGCAGTAACCCTTTTGTTATTGTTTCTTTACTTAATATTTTCTACTATTGAAATGGCTGATCCGGCTCCATCCGACATTGAACCCATAAAAACTGAAACAACGCTACAAGAAATCGAGTTAAAAGAATATATTGTAGAAACCGAAGAAGGAGGAAGTCGCAAAGGGGGTTCTGGAACAAACGATCCAATTTCAGATAATTTAGAGCAAACAGAACAGATTCTGACTTCAGACAGAGGTAAAACAAGTGTATACTCAGGTAAATCAACACATCACAATTCACCTGACTCTGATAATCCTTCCGCCACAAACAGAACTGGTGATGATGATTTCTTTGGCGAAGGCTTTGACGATCCATACGATTCCGGAGGAGCATCTGAATTTGGCGAACCAGGAATAACTAAAGGTAAAAATTCCGGCGAAGTTGTTGATGGCTCAGGAAGAATTAGAAAAAATGATCCAAATGTTGAAGGTATTATTGTAAAAGAGTCTGGAATAGTTTATCTTATTTTAACGATTAATCAAGACGGAGATGTAGTGAAGGCTGTTAACAACAAATCAAAAACAGGTATTACTGATGCTCGAATAATCAATAAAGTTATAAGTGCCGTGAAAGCACAAGTGAAGTACAATAGAAGTAGCTATTCTAATCTAGCTCAGGCTTATCTTCAGGTATTATTAACACCTCAGTAAATTAACATGTCTTTTACATCCTATGTAGAAGCATTAAATTGGTTATACCAACAATTTCCATCCTATCAAAAACTTGGAAAGTTAGCTTATAAGCCCGACTTAGGAAATATTGATGAACTTCTCAGTGAATTAAACCGTCCAGAAAAAGAATTAAAGTTCATCCATGTTGCTGGAACGAATGGAAAAGGTTCTGTTTGCTCGATGTTGGCTTCAATATTGAAAGAATCTGGTTATAAAACTGGTTTATTTACTTCACCTCACATTACAGATTTTAGAGAGCGTATTCGTATCAATGGCGAAATGATTTCAGCGCATTTTGTTGTCGATTTTTGTAACATCGTCCAGCAAAATAATAAACTTAACAAACTTGAGCCATCCTTTTTTGAAATTACATTTGCGATGGCATTGCAATACTTTAGTAATGAAAATTGTGACATTTGTATCATTGAGACAGGTTTAGGTGGAAGATTAGATGCAACCAATATTATCAATTCAGCGCTTTCAATCATTACGAATATTTCATTTGATCATACTGATTTATTAGGTGACACATTAGAAGCGATTGCGTTCGAAAAAGCCGGAATTATAAAAAGGAATATACCAGTTATTATAGGAGAGGCCAAGAAAGAAACGCTTGAGGTATTTAAACTTCAGTCCAAGAAAATGGAAAGCCCTTTGATATTAACTTCCGTCGACACTAAAAGTGATTTTAATTTACCCTTTTTGGCAGACTATCAAAAACAGAATTTCAATGTTGTTTTGACAGCTATTTCAGAACTTCAAAAATTGGGTTATGTAATAAGTTTAGAACATATACAAAAGGGGTTGACTTATTTAAGTAGTAATTCAGGATTTATTGCGCGAATGCAAGTCATTCAAGAAAACCCAACAATTATTGTTGATGTTTCTCACAATGAAGCTGGAATAAAAGAAACTTTAAGTACAATATCAAAAATCAATCAAGGAAAATTGCATCTTATTTTTGGAGCGAGTGCTGACAAGGATCATACTGCAATTATAAAGTTATTTCCGAAAGATGTCAATTTAAGTTTTAGTTTATTTTCGAATCCAAGAGGTTGGAGCAAAAAATTAGCTGAACAAATTGCTGAACAGCAAGCTATTAAACCAATAGTTTTCGAAAATATTGAATTGGCATTAGCATATCACAAATCAATTTGTAATTCCGATGATACGATACTCAT
>CANHJY010000269.1 GCA_947461185.1 Flavobacteriales bacterium | reverse complement strand
ACGAATTCACATTTTCAGTCATCGAAACATTATAATTCAAATCGATTAATTGATTCAAATTCAATTGTTGACTTTTATAGTTGGGGTGATAGAAATAAAATAAATCATGTTTCTTCAATTCATTTAATTCAATCGAAATTTCGCCATTGTCATTTGAGTAAGTAAATGGCTTGGAATTCATATCAAAAGACATATAAACCCATGAAATAGGTTGTAATGAAATTTGATCAGTTAATTTGATTTGTATTGTTTGACCATGTGCATTATAAACACAGCATAACAATGCAACCAGCATTATTGCATTTTTCATATTACTATTTTTAATTAATAAATCGCCCTTTACAGGGTTAAATTAGGCTTTCTTAAAAACAGTAAAATTAGGTGGTGGAACCTCCGGAGAAAAGCTGTAAGATTTAATGTAGAATTGATAGTTAAAAAAATCACTTTTCAAATTAATTGATAACAAATCGGTCTCTTTCTCATGGTGAATTGGAAGATAAGGAAACTTCAATAATTTTAACCAAACCGAAAAGGGACTGTCTTCAGTATTGGCTAATTTTATAGCTACAGTTTGATTTAACTTCTGAAACAACTTTGTCTCTTGTATATCAGAGATACATTTAAATCGCACACTACCGTTATCAAGTTTTTCTTTTTTGACAACATCAAAATAATGGTTTTGATATTTGAATTCGTTCGATTTAATCCAATTTAAATCTTGTAATTCGCTCTGAGTAAAATTAAAACTTACAAGTTGGTTTTCGGGAATAGTTCCTTTCAACATTTGTTTAACTTTATGCTTTACATTGGCATGTTCAAGATGAAATACAATCACTTGCCCAGCAATCAACCAGATGAATAGAAAAAATAACGCAAATCGAACTATTCGCATAATACAAACTTAAAAAAAAAGCGGAATTAATGAAGAACAGGACAATTAAAATCGAGAAAACTGCCCGCTATACATCTATTGGTAACAAAGAAAAGGCAGAGGTATTAATTGTGGCATTGCATGGATATGGCCAATTATCCACCTATTTTTCAAAACATTTCGGTTCACTAGATGAGAGATATTACATAATAATACCTGAGGGTTTAAGCAGATTTTATATTTCTGGAACAAGTGGAAGAGTTGGAGCATCCTGGATGACCAAAGAAGAAAGATTAATAGATATTGAGGACAATTTGAATTATCTAAACAAGCTTTATGAATCGGAAGAATGTCATGTATTTAAAATAAAAATTTTGATAGGATTTTCACAAGGGGCTTCAACTGGTTTTCGATGGTTAATAAATACTCCTGATTTCTTTCAATCATTTATTTCTTGGGGAAGCGCAATACCAGATGATTTAGAATTTGAAAAGATGAAAAATGTTTTGCCTCCCATTCGATTTTTTGTTTTGGGAAACAATGACCCCTATTTTCCTGAAATTCAAAAAGACAAAGTTGTTATGCAATATAATCAACTAGATTTTAAAATTATTACATTTAACGGCGAACACAAAATAGACATTCAAATCCTTAACGCTGTTCTAAATAGCATCAAATAATTTTTATTTTTTTTATTTGTATTTGGCATAATTTGTGATATTTGCACCGAAAATTATTAAGAGAATGAAATTTTTATTGTTAGGATTTATTTTTGTGTCTGTACTTTCTTACGGGCAAGATAGCAAAGCGGAAACTGTTTTAAAAAGTATGTCTACAAAAATTGAGGACATGACCGCTTTTTACATTGAGTTTAGTGCTAGCGTAAAAAATACTGAAAATGGAACCAATTTTTCAGAAACTGGTAAGGGTTGGGTAAAAGGTCAAAAGTTTTATGCTTCGTATGGGGAAAACACGATTATTTCAAACGGAACCAAAACCTGGACAATAATTAAGGACGAGAAAACAACCTATGTTACTGATGCCGATGATGATGAAAGTGAAAACATGAATCCTAAAAAGCTTATGACATTGTGGAAAACGGGTTTTAAAAATAAATACGAAAAGGAATCAACCTTAAATGACGTTGCTGTTCATGTTGTGAATTTATATCCAAATGAAAGTAAAGACACGGACTATCATACAATAGTCTTGTATATTACAAAATCATCTAGTGAACTTAAAAAGGCTGTAATGAAAGCCAATGACGGCACTGTAATGACCTATACTGTAACCAAGTTCACCTCAAATCCAACTGTTGAGGACACGAAATTTGTTTACGATTCCAAAAAATATCCTGGATACGAATTGGTAAATGACTAGAAAATTTTCAAAATTCATTTAGAATTTCAAAACCTCATCAATTACTTCTTTTAACCTTTGCTTAGGCAAAAACTGGTTTTCAAGTTCAACTGCAAAAGGCACCGCTGTATCTATTGAAGCAACTCTTTTAATTGGAGCATCAAGGAATTCAAAACAGTGCTCATTTATTAAGGCAACTATTTCACCACCGATACCTCCAGTGAGACAATCCTCATGAAGTACTATAACCTTTCCTGTTTTCTTAACGGATTGGTATATGGTTTCCTCGTCAATTGGCAATAATGTTCTTAAATCGATAATTTCAATAGAAACATCATCATTTAACATTTCTAATGCCCAATGAACGCCTAAACCATAAGTAACTATAGTGAGGTCATTGCCTTCAGATACCACCCTTGCTTTTCCAATTTCTAAAGTATAATAATCATTTGGAATCTCCTCTTTAACACTGCGGTACAAGAATTTATGTTCAAAAAACATAACTGGATTTGGATCTTCAATTGCAGCATTAAGCAACCCTTTGGCTTCGTATGGTGAAGAAGGATAAACAACTTTTAATCCTGGAGTATGCACAAACCATGCTTCGTTACTTTGGGAATGAAAAGGCCCAGCAGCGGTACCTGCACCAGTAGGCATGCGAATGACAACGTCAGCATTTTGCCCCCATCTCCAATGGATTTTAGCTAGATTATTCACAATTTGGTTAAATCCACAAGTAACAAAATCAGCAAATTGCATTTCAACAACTGCTTTCATTCCAGCAATTGACAAGCCTAAACCTGCACCAACAATTGCCGACTCGCACAAAGGGGTATTTCTAATACGATTTTTACCAAACTCGTCAACAAATCCTT
>CANHJY010000268.1 GCA_947461185.1 Flavobacteriales bacterium | reverse complement strand
AAGGGTGCATTGATATTTTAGGAGATTTGACTGATTTGAATGCAAAGGAAGAGATTCTTGTTTCACCGAATCCAAGTTCAGGTTTACTAAATATAGAGTCTACATTTTCAGTTCCAACAGCGGTTTCGATAGTAGATGCTTATGGTAAAGAATGTGCTCATTTTCAAGTTGACCAGAATAATTCAGTATTGGATCTTTCATACCTTGATGCTGGAATTTATTTTATCAAAACGAAGTTGGATACCCAGCGAATAATACTCTTGAAGTAATTTCTAAATTGTTTCGATGTCCGTATTTCGTTTTAAAGAATTCGAAATCTTTCAAGCAAATGCCGCTTTGAAGGTAGGTACAGACGCCATGATATTCGGTGCATTTTTAAATGCAGAAGGTAAAAAAAGTGCTCTGGATATTGGGGCTGGAACAGGCGTACTTTCTCTTATGGCAGCTCAACGCAACAAGGATCTTAAAATTGAAGCTATTGAAATTGAAGAAGCGGCTATTCGTGATTGTCTATTAAACTTTGAAAATTCCAATTGGTCAAAGCATTTAAAACTATATAAGGGTGATTTTTTACAATTTCAATTCAAAAAGAAATTTGATATCATTTTTACCAATCCACCTTTTTACTACAATGGTTTATTATCTGATTCCAATGCAGCCAACCTTGCAAAACATAACAACGCACTGCCTTTTGAAAAACTGTTTGAAAAAGTAGCGAAGTTGCTGTCTTCTTGTGGAGATTTTTGGATAATCATTCCTTTTGAACTCGGAAGTTTTATTTTGTCATTGGCTTCAAGTGTCGGATTAATGGAATTCCAAAGAATAAATGTTTGTGCAAAACCCGGAAGGATTTCAAGACTCATTTTTTGTTTTTCGAATACTGTAAAATCCCTTAAGGAAGAATCATTTACCATTCGAGATACATCGGGAAAATACACTCAAGAATACAAAGTGCTCACTCAAGATTTCCATGGTATAACTATCCAATGATTAATTTCTTAAGAAGCATTTTAAATTTTATCATTAAATAATTTGAAAAATCCCTTTCAAAGATGAAACTAAAGAATAAATTTGCAGGTGAAATTTTAATCTGTTGAATAAAATTGAAGTTTCAAGGTTTCTTCCTTAAATTAAAAAGATTTAGATATGAATACCGGAAGTGTTGATTATTTGCCGATTCTACTACAAATTGCTTTTATTGGTGGTTTCGTTTCATTTGTCCTAGTAATTACACATTATTTAGGCCCAAGATTAAAATCAAAGAAAAAAGACGCCAACTGGGAGTGTGGTATTGAGTCAGAGGGAGATGCACGTTTTCCGGTTTCAATCCGATATTTCATGACAGCCATACTTTTTGTTCTTTTCGATGTTGAGGTTATATTTTTCTACCCTTATGCAGTAAATTTCAAAGCTCTTGAACTAGAAGGACTTTTAGCTGTTGTATTATTTGTAGCCTTATTTTTAACAGGCTTTTTCTACGTATTGAAAAAAGGAGCTTTAGAATGGGAAAAATAGAAGATTTACAAGTTATCAATGGTGAAGGATATCAGTTGGGACGACTTGAAAAAGTAGTTGCCGCCGCTAGAGCAAATTCAGTTTGGCCTTTACCTTTCGCTACCTCTTGCTGTGGTATTGAGTATATGGCAACGATGGGAAGTAATTATGATTTAGCCAGGTTTGGAATGGAGCGCATGTCGTTCTCCCCACGTCAGGCAGATCTTTTAATTGTGGCTGGAACAATTTCAAAGAAATTAGGTCCAATTCTCAAACAAGTTTACGAGCAAATGGCAGAGCCGAAATGGGTTTTGTCTGTTGGCGCTTGTGCCTCATCTGGTGGTATTTTCGATACTTACAGTGTGCTTCAAGGAATCGATAGGGTAATCCCTGTTGATGTTTATGTTCCTGGATGTCCTCCGCGACCAGAACAAATTATTGATGGAATCATGAAGATTCACGATATGGTTAGAAATGAACCTTTGAGACGAAGATATTCTGACGAATACAAATCTTTACTCAACAAATACGAAATCGAAGGCAATGCGGAATAGTTTGACAAATGAAGTTGTTTTGCAGCAACTAAAATCTCAATTTGGCGAAGCAATCATTTCGGATGAAAATCCTTTTGATTTATTAACTGTTGAGGTTGAAACATCGAAACTTAAGGATATCATAGGTTGGTTGAAAGCTAATCCTGAATTGCAAATTAATTATCTTACCAACATCGGTGCTGTTCATTATCCGGAATCAAAAGGCCGAGAATTAGCAATAGTTTACCACATTCATAGCTTGGTCAATAATTTCCGAATTCGTCTTAAGGCTTTTATTTCCATTGAAACTCCTGAAATTGATTCCGTTGTTGATTTATACGCCGGCGCCAATTGGATGGAACGAGAAACTTTTGATTTCTACGGTGTTGTGTTTATTGGGCACCCAAATTTAAAGCGTATTCTCAATGAAGATAGTATGGATTATTTTCCGCTGCGAAAAGAATACCATCTTGAAGATGCAACGCGTGAAGACAAAGATGATAGATTTTTTGGTAGATAAATAGTTGAAAGAATGACGAATCTAGAAAATAATACAGCTCCTAATTCTTCTGAAATAATATCTGAAGAAACGATTGACGGAACGATATCTACCTTAAATTTAGGTCCTACACACCCAGCAACACACGGTATATTCCAAAATATATTGAAAGTTGATGGTGAAAAAATACTTTCTTCAGAACAAACTGTAGGCTATATTCATCGTGCTTTTGAAAAATTGGCTGAAAGAAGACCTTACAATCAAATTACACCAATAACAGATCGATTAAATTACTGTTCGTCCCCAATCAACAACATGGGATGGCACATGACAGTAGAAAAATTAATTCAAGCTGATATTCCAAAAAGAGCGCAATACATGAGAGTAATCATCATGGAATTGGCAAGAATAGCTGACCACCTGGTTTGTAATTCTGTAATTGGAGTGGATACTGGGGCGCTTACTGGTTTTACATACGTTTTTCAAGAAAGAGAGAAAATATATGACCTCTATGAGGAAGTATGTGGCGCGCGTTTGACAACCAACGTTGGAAGAATTGGAGGATTTGAAAGAGATTTT
>CANHJY010000267.1 GCA_947461185.1 Flavobacteriales bacterium | reverse complement strand
TGGAATTTTCAACCGCTTCAGAGATGCAATGGTAGCGAAAGCCATGTTTGAAATCAACCAATACTCCGTTGGATTTGCTTACGACTTTAATATTTCAAGTTTGGTAACAGTATCCCAAGCTAGAGGTGGTTTTGAATTGTTCTTGCGATTCAATATGGGCGAAGGGACAAGTTTTGGAAGGATGTAATTAATTTAAGATTTAATTTTCTGAACTATTGTTGTCGTAGAATACCCTGCAACAAGATCTATTATACAGACATCTCCTCCATTTTTTCGCACAATATCAGAACCAACAATGTATTTTTTTGAATTAATATCCATTTCATTTGGATCATAGTCGCCTCCTTTGACCAAGACATCAGGTATCAAGGTCTCTATAAGTTGAAAAGGATTTGAATCATTGAATAAAACGACAAAATCAACCATTGATAAAGACGCCAATAAGAACGTGCGAGCAACTTCTGAGTTTATAGGCCTATCCGAACCTTTATCCAATTGTTTAACAGAAGCATCTGTATTCACTCCAACAACCAATATATCTCCCAAATCTTTTGCAGCTGATAGATAGGTAGCATGCCCTACATGAAGAATATCAAAGCATCCATTGGTAAAAACAACTCGTGCACCTGCTGATTTTAAAGATTTGATTTTTTGACTTAAATCTTGAAGTTCAAGGACTTTATTTTTAATGAATTCAATTTGCTTCATTGTCTTTAGTATAATTTTTAGGTAAAAGTACTAAAGAAAGTAGCCCGAGAAGAATCATTAAAATAGTTTGCGTAACCCAAATTAACATACCGAGGGCGTTACCGATTCCTTGAGCATCTTGCGGATAATCTTTACCTATGTAGTATGCTATAACCAAACCTACTAGTAAAGGATAGGTTCCTATTCCTCCATTTGTAAATGTTATACCCAACGAACCCGCTATAAATCCGATTAAAATTCCTGATAATGGCACATCACTAGTTTCAGGCAAAGCTTGAAAAGGTAACGCAAACATTGCCAAATAGCAGAACCAAATTAAGCAAGTATGAAAAATATATGCAAAGGGTTGTTTAGATTTAAAAATAGAAAATAGCCCTTTCAATACATCTTTTGCAAAATTCAAAAATTTCATTCTAAAAGTGGAACGAAAGATAAATAGATAAGCGAACACAAGTCCCAAGAAAAGTATCAATCCATAAATAATCCAAGTCCATGAAAAACCAGATGACGCTGAACCTGACCCACCATAAGTAGCTTCGATTCTCGCTTTAATTTCAAAAAAATCGTCATATCCTATGTAAGCCGTTAAAACAGCAATACCCACTAAAACAGCGAAGTCAACAGCGCGTTCGGCGATTATTGTTCCGAAAGAACTAGAGAAAGGTACGCCATCAGATCTGTATAGCATTCCAGAACGCGATGCTTCTCCAGCTCTTGGAATCGTTAAATTGACTAGATAACCAATCATAACTGCATGGTATCTGTTCCAAAAACTGGTTTTGTAACCTAGAGGTTCCAATACATATTTCCAACGGTATGCTCTCGATAAATAAGCAACGACGCCCAAAACTAAGGAAAGCACAATCCAGAAATAATCTGCTTTATTTATTGCATTGTAAAATAAATCTACTTCTTCTGAAGTCATCCTTGAAAAAAAGACCCAAAAAAGATAACAACCTAGAAGTAAAGGAAGAACGGTTTTAAGAATAACAAGAAAATTTTTCTTCATTAATCCAGTTGATTCGTAATCTCATTTGGAAAAACGAGATGGGGCTTGAACGTTTTTGCATTCTCAAAATCCATGTATGCATATCCGATAATGATTATGATATCACCCATAGCGACTTTCCTTGCTGCTGGGCCATTCAAACAAATCGTTCCAGATTTTGATTCGCCTTTAATGACATAGGTTTCTAAACGTTCCCCATTATTTAAATTTACAACTTGAACCTTTTCTCCCTCTATTAAATTGGCAGCATTCATTAAATGTTCGTCTATAGTGATACTACCGATGTAATTTAAGTCGGCTTGTGTAACTCGAACACGATGAATTTTAGATTTTAAAACTTGAATTAACATATTATCAGAATTCGCTGCAAAGGTAATTGATTTTGCGAAATCCTGTAATTTACATCTTGAAAAAGCCTAGGTCACTAACATGAAATATTATCAATAAGTCGAACTTCCCCGCAATAGGCAGCGATACAACATAGGGCATTAGAAGTCCATTCTTCGTGCAAGTTAACGAATTCATTCCCATCAATAATTTCTAGATATTCTAACTTTAAAACACCTTGATTAAAGAAATCAGTGGCCATTTGTTTTACCATGCTAGGGGCATGTAAAAGTTTCCATTCTCTAATTTTTAAGAGTGTTTGATGGATGATAAGTGCATCTTCTTTCTCCTTTTCAGACAACCGTAAATTCCTACTACTCAAGGCCAATCCAGAAACATCTCTAAGCGTTTCACATGGAATAATTTGGGTCTCTATATCTTGCATAAGCGAGAATCTTCTTATAACTGCTAACTGTTGAAAATCTTTCAGTCCGAAATATGCCCTTTGAGGCATTACAATTTGTAATAAATTCCGCACAACATGAACAACTCCTTGAAAATGTCCAGGTCTGAATTTGCCTTCTAAAACCAAATCAAGTTGACCTAGATCTATGGGTTCATAGGAATCTTCATCAGGGTAAACCTCATCACCAGAGGGCACAAAAACCTTTACTTTTGGAAATTGACTCAAAAGTTTCAAGTCATTTTCCAAGGTATTCGGATATTTTAAGAAATCTTCCTGATTATTAAACTGGGTCGGATTTACAAAGATGCTCACAACAACAACATCGCATTCTTCCGAAGCCCTATGAACAAGTGATAGGTGACCTTCATGCAATGCACCCATCGTTGGAACGAAGCCAATTATTTTATCTTGATTTCGAACTTTTTGAAGCGTCGATTTTAAACTATCTCGAGTTGAATAGGTAAACATCCTTGATTGGAAAGCAATTAGCCGACAAAACTATTCCTTTTTGTTGATGTTGCGCTTTTTTTTTGATAATTTTGCATTCGTTTAAGGAAACTCAATTACATGGAGAAAAAGAAAATACTTTTTGTGGCGCAGGA
>CANHJY010000266.1 GCA_947461185.1 Flavobacteriales bacterium | reverse complement strand
TAATCCCAATTGTATCGATCCATTCAATCGAACCATCGAACTTCATTCTGGAAATAAATCCTTTGGTTAATAAAGAATCTGAAACGTAAATTTCACCAGCGACAAAAAAGGTAGAATCATTTAATAATTCGACAGCATAAGCCCGATCCTCACCCAAGCCACCCATTCGCTTGGTCCAAAGCGTGTCGCCATCGTAATTTGTTTTGACCACATAAATATCATTATCTCCATTAGTTGTCGAGTTTGATTCACCAACCATTAAAACGCCGTTATCAGGAGTTAAAATAGCATCGTTCACTTTCTCCCAATTGGAGCCACCGATTATCTTTTGCCAAAGCAGCTGACCATTCAAATCTGTTTTAAAAAGGAAAATATCATACCCTCCATTTCCAAAGGAATTCGTGTATCCACAGCCGAAAAAGCAATCCCCATCTTTGTATAAAACCCTCCTCGCCCATTCCGACTCACTTCCTCCGTAATCATTGGACCAAAGGTAATTTCCCAAGCTATCGATTTTCAATAAAAAAGCTTGAGAAGGACCATCACCAAAACTACTTGAGCTACCGCAAATGACATAGGAACTATCAGGAAGCTGCACGATACCTTGGCCATAATCATAACCATTATTAGAATATAACTTTCGAAATGCTATTTGTCCATCTGCCAAAGCAGAAACAAACAACAATGTCGTCAAAATCGATATTTTTTTTAGAAAGCGCATCTTAATCTTAATTGTAAGGATTTTCCTCTTCCCACATTAGTAATGGTACCTATGACATCTTCAGATCCTAATCCTAAGTTAAATTGATTGATATTAAAATTGGCATACAATCCCATTCTGAATTTAGTAAAACCTCCATAACTCAGATGGGAGCCCAGTTTAATGTACTCATTGACTCTTATTTGTCCGCCAGCATAAATTAACGGAACGTATTCCAAGGTGTAGTATAATTTTGCACCGTAATAGGTTTGGAACAACGAAGTATTGTGCTCATCAATTATTTTGGCTACCTGAACACATCCTGGAAGCATTATTAAGGCACTTTGGGTTTGTTCAACAATATTTAATGTATCTAAAATTGATGAGCCATTATTCAAAACACTTGCATCCCCAACCAACTGATCTAATGTGAATCCCTCATAAACATAATTGGTATCTGTTTGGAAATTTGAAACATTAGCGTTGAGATAAGCGATTCCAAAATTTCGAACTGTTATCTGAAAAAAGGCTATTTTATCTTTTTTAATTTCAAATGGAAGACGGTAATCAAAATCAACACCGACTCCTGTACCTTTAAAAAAGGAACTTGAATTCGCCAAATCCAAGTTGGCATCCAAATTTAAATTGATGGAATCGATGCTTTCAGATTGAAACAAATTGGCATTATATAAATTTCCAGCTGCGTAATTTGATATCGAATAAGCGTTTAAGGTCAAACTTGATTTTGATTTTTTGTCAATAAAACCAAATCCGATTTTTTGAAAAGTCATAAAATTAAAAGCGGAGCCTGAAAAATCTGCATTTTGACCAAGATAGGCCTCGTTACCATAAAATGTTAATCCAAACAAATCTTTTGAATACAATACGGAACCAAAACTACCATAACCTAATTTTACAACTATTCCTCTCTCCTTTTTAAATGCACTTACTTGGTAATTGCGATATTCGAATTCTGAACCAGCTTCAAATCCTCCTCGATTTATTCCTTTGTGCAATCCAAAGGATTTATCTTTTATCTCTTCACTGATAAACCCACCAAATAAAAATTGATTACTTAAATCATTTCTAATCGAAGAAAATCCGAAATCTACAGTACCATGCAATAGCAACTCTTGATTGATAACATTTGTATCATATTGCAACGGCAAAAAAGTTTGAGCCTTCAGTGAATTCAAAAGAAAAACGCATACTAAAAAAGTAAATAATCGCATCACAGAACGGTTTTCAAAATAAATTTCACATTCAATTTGACTGCCAGGAATGCCCCAACGGGAATAGAAACGGGTTCAATAGCACTTCCTGATTCATTGGGGGTGTTGAATACGGCTTGGACTGCTATATTCTTCACAAGTGATAAATCTTTCACCACTGTTTCATCCAATTCAAATTTGACTTGTGACTCCTTTTTTCGCAAGCCATCAGAAGGATCAATTGATCCGTAATTACTTGATAAAATAGGTTCGGAAGCATTAATCGTATGCAGGATATTACCCGAAACATCCAACAAATATAATGTAGGATTGGCCTCCAAAGGGAAGGCATTTGTCGCATTCAAAGTAAGAATCCCAGAAGTAACATGTGTCTTGTTAAAATCCTGTGAAACATCAAAATCGAATGTGTCCTTTAAAGTTAAATCATCGGCGCCTAATGTCATTGGGAGTTGTGCTCGTAATTTGACGCGAATTCTGCTATTCGGAAAAATCTCATTCCAACCACCAGAGGTATTTCCCCAAGGATTCAATTCAATTTTATATGAAATATTATGCTGAGCACCAAGATTTTCGAGATAGTTTTCTATGTTACTGTTGGATGAATTAAAACCAATGGTTTCAGTGGTTGGGTTCAGTCCAGACCAAGAACCTGTTGCAGACGAAAGGACAACAGGGACTCCGATTTGATTGCTATTTAAAGCAACAGCATTTCCTGAACTATTTGTGTTCGATAAAGAAAACAAAGTTGCTTTTGCGTCTATCTTTAATCCATTTTCAATTTCCAACTCAATTGCTGTTGAAGGTAGATCGAGAAAGCCACTAACAACATTATTCATGAAATCCAAATTCACACTTTCTGTTCCTGTTAAAATTTGATTCCCAAAATAACCTCTTGCGTAATCTATTTTGATATCTTGAAAAGTCGCTTCAACATTGAATACATGTGCATTTGTTAAGGTAACACTCGGTCCGAATGGATCTGAATTGATTACCAATTGCGACTGCAATAAATTATATAAACTTCCATCTTGGCCGGTTAAATCGATATCATATCCCGATAAATCCAAAGTGGTATTCTCGGTATTCGTATTGGCAATTGTTCCTGGATTTACGCTATAATTTTGACTAAAAACGATTCCATTTTTGGTTACTCCAGGCAATACAATAGAAAATAAAGCTTT
>CANHJY010000265.1 GCA_947461185.1 Flavobacteriales bacterium | reverse complement strand
ATTCTCAAAACATGTTGTTTTATCCATAAAAGAAACGTAATTTTGTAGCCCAATTTTGATTATGGAACTACTCGAAGAGCAAGAAATATTAGAAGCGAAAAACTTATATCCTTTTCAGGAAAATACAGTGAGCGCTATTTTAAATGAATTAGCCGAGAACGGTTCTAATTTTAATTTATTGTATCAACTCCCTACTGGAGGTGGTAAAACAGTTATTTTTTCTGAAATCGCCAGAAGGTATATTCAAAAATGGGAAAAAAGAGTGTTGATTCTTACGCACAGAATAGAACTTTCAGTTCAAACAGCAACACAACTTTCTTTGATTGGTGTGACCAATAAAGTGATAAATAGTGAAGTGAAAAAACTCAATAGCGAAGAGGACCACGAATGTTACATCGCTATGGTTGAAACATTAAATAATCGGTTACAAGAAGATAATCAGTTTATCAAAGGTGTTGGATTAGTCATTGTCGATGAAGCACATTACAATAGTTTTAGAAAGATTTTTCAATACTACAAAGATGTGAATATCCTTGGTGTAACTGCAACTCCCTTAAGTTCAAATAAAGCATTGCCTTTAAATGATCATTACGATAAATTATTGGTGGGTGAGTGTATTTCTTCTTTAATTGAAAGTGGTTATTTATCGAATGCTGATACTTTTACCTATGATGTAAATCTTCATGGTTTGAAAATAGGTTCAAATGGAGATTTTACTGTAAGTAGTTCTGAATTAGTATATGGCAATTTTTTTATGCAAGAAAAATTACTTTTTGCTTATGAAGAAGTAGCTGTCGGAACAAAAACTTTAATTTTCAATTCTGGTATTGAAACATCATTGAGAGTTGAGGAAACATTTAAAAAACGAGGATATAAAATCCGACATTTAGATTCAACTTTTAGTGATAAAGATAGGAAAGATGTTCTGTTATGGTTTAAAAAGACACCTGGTGCAATCTTAACTTCTGTAGGTATTTTAACTACAGGGTTTGATGAACCCACTGTCGAAACCATCATTATCAACCGTGCAACAAGATCATTGACCTTATACCATCAAATGATTGGGAGAGGGTCTCGAAAATTGCCCAATAAAAATTACTTTAAAATTATTGATTTAGGAAACAATGTTAGAAGGTTTGGGTATTGGCAAGATTATATCAATTGGCAAGATGCATTTCGTTTTCCTGATAGATTTTTAGAATCCAAATTATCTGAAGGAGATGATTTAGAATTTGAAGTTGAATATGAATACAGCAAGCCAATAAAGGATGTATTAGACGTTTCTTTACTTGAAAGTTTTGATATGAAAGATGCATATTATGCATGTTTAGATCGGTATGAGAAAGGTAAAATTGCAGTGGATGAATCACTTGAAAATCACTACAGTACAGTAATGACAATTGCAACAGATTATTATCATGCTCTTGAAATTATGGATTTACTTCAAGATCACATAGAGCATCGTATAAAAGCATATACTAAATGTATTTCTAAAAGCACACCTAATTATTTTAAGTTTCTGATGGAAACATACAACAGACAACTGAGACAAAAATTTAGAGCTTCTTTAGAAGATGAATAACCAATTGTATAATTTTTAATTTAATAATATATGTCTGAAGATAAAAAGATTATATTTTCAATGGTGAATGTTTCAAAACAAACACCTACCGGTAAGCAAATAATTAAAAATATTTATTTATCGTTTTTTTATGGTGCAAAGATTGGTATCATCGGTTTAAACGGTTCCGGAAAATCAACCGTAATGAAAATTATTGCGGGTTTAGACAATGCTTACCAAGGAGATGTCGTTTTTTCTCAAGGATATACCGTTGGATACCTTCCTCAGGAGCCTGAATTGGATCCTACGAAAACAGTCAAAGAAATTGTTATGGAGGGGGTACAGGAAACTGTAGATGTTTTGAAAGAATATGAAGAAATCAATGCTGCTTTTATGGATGAAGAGGTATTGAATGATCCTGACAAAATGGATAAATTAATAGCTCGTCAAGGGGAAGTTCAAGACCGCATTGATGCGTTAGATGCATGGGAATTAGATGCTAAATTAGAACGTGCAATGGATGCCTTAAGATGTCCACCTGATGATCAGCTAATTGAAACATTGTCAGGAGGTGAAAAACGTCGTGTGGCATTGTGTCGACTTTTATTAAAAACACCTGATGTATTATTATTAGATGAGCCAACAAACCACCTTGATGCTGAATCAATTGATTGGTTGGAACAACATTTACAACATTATCAAGGGACAGTTATTGCTGTTACTCACGATAGGTATTTCTTGGATAATGTTGCTGGTTGGATTTTAGAATTAGATAGAGGAGAAGGTATTCCGTGGAAAGGAAATTACAGTTCTTGGCTTGAGCAAAAAGGTAAACGACTTCAAGAGGAAGAAAAACAGGCATCTAAACGTCAAAAAATGCTTGAAAGAGAATTAGAATGGGTGCGTATGAATCCTAAAGCGCGACAAGCTAAAAATAAAGCGCGTTTATCAAATTACGACAAATTAATGTCAGAAGACATGAAAGAACGAGAAGATGTTTTGGAAATCCCTATTCCTAATGGTCCTCGTTTAGGTACAAATGTTATTGATGCTGAACATGTTGCTAAATCATTTGGAGAGAAATTGTTGTACGATGATTTGAATTTTAAACTACCACCAGCAGGTATTGTTGGTGTAATTGGACCAAACGGTGCAGGTAAAACAACTATTTTCAAAATGATTATGCAGGAATTAATGCCTGATAACGGTCAATTTGCAGTTGGAGATACCGTGAAAATTGGATATGTGGATCAAACACATAAAGATATTCATCCTGATAAAACAGTTTTTGAAGTGGTTTCAAATGGTCTAGAATTCATTGAAATTGGAAATCAAAAAATCAATGCCCGAGCTTACTTATCTAAATTTAATTTTGCGGGTTCAGATCAAAATAAAAAAGTTGGAATTCTTTCTGGTGGTGAACGAAATCGATTGCATTTGGCAATGACACTGAAGACGGAAGCAAATGTGTTGTTGTTAGATGAGCCAACGAATGATATCGATGTGAATACTTTGAGAGCATTGGAAGAGGGTATTTTAAATTTTGCTGGTTGCGCTGTGGTTAT
>CANHJY010000264.1 GCA_947461185.1 Flavobacteriales bacterium | reverse complement strand
ACTTTAGCGAAAAAAAATCATTTATATTGTCTTTTGAATATTTCATATCAAAGCGAATTCTAAAAAAAGAGGTCGAAGGTAATAAAGTTTCTCGACCAATTGTTCGTATATCTATCATAAGTATTTCACTTGCTGTTGTTGTTAACTTAATTACACTAGCTGTAGTAACTGGTTTTCAACACGAAGTAAGACAAAAAGTTTCTGGATTCGGCTCTCATATCTTCATAATGAACTCAGGAGAAGGAAGTGTCTACGAATGTGAGCCAATATACAAAAATCAAGCCTTTTTTCCAAAAATACAAGATTTAAAAGGAGTGAAAAACATCCAATATGTTGCTTATAAGCCTGTTTTGTTTCAATCGGATAAAAAAGAAATTTCCTATAAACTAGCAAATGGAAAAGACACATCACAAATTCAACAAGAAATTCAAGGTGCAATAATTAAAGGTGTTGGCGAAAATTTTGACTGGTCCTTTTTTAAATCTCACCTTAAACAAGGAAGAATTCCTAAATTCAACTCAAAAGAACTTTCATCCGAAATAATTTTATCTTCTAGAATTTCAAATGATTTAAATTTAAAAATAGGAGATGAAATACGTTCTTACTTTGTTAAAAAACAACCCGTTAAAAGAATGTTTAAAATTGTAGGGATTTATGAAACTGGATTAGATGAATTTGATAAAAAAATAGTAATTGGAGACATTAAAATTGTCCAAAAATTAAATGATTGGGGAATCCAAGCATCCATAAATGTTGAAGACACATTATCAAATGGAAGTTTAATTATTAAAGCAAATGTTGTTGGCGGTAATGGTAATTACAGATATGATTGGGGAAAAGGCTATGAAAATTATGAAGGTTTTACAATTTGTCCTACAAAAGACACTTTAATTAAAGTAATTGTATCGGATTATTGGTCTCGAATTGATGGTTTAAACGAAAAAACTAGTCTGCCCGACACCGCATATCTTTCAATTAAAATATATGGTGCAAAAAACTCTATCTGTGATTTCCCTCTCAACACTGAAAATGAAGTAATTAAAACCTATAGTGACGCGAAAGGGACTAAATTCTCTGTTAAATGTTCAAATAAAACTTTATTTTTTAATCAAATAGAAGGTCGTGGTTCTTTTCAAAATTATGTAAGTGGATTTGAAGTTATGGTGAAAAATTGGGATGACCTTCCGCTTACAGTTAAAGAAATAAAACGTAAAATTGAATTTATACCTACAGAAAACAATGAAGAATTGAAAGTGACTAGTATAGTCGACAATCAATCCGATATTTTTATTTGGTTAGGATTTTTGGATTTAAATGTTTTAATCATTCTTGTTTTAATGATCTTAATAGGAATCATTAATATGGGTTCTGCTCTATTGGTATTAATATTAGTTCGAACAAATTTTATCGGTATGATGAAAGCAATGGGAGCTAATAATTGGAGCATTCGTAAAATCTTTTTGATTCAAGGCGCTTTTCTAATTGGTAAAGGTATGATTTGGGGAAATATTATCGGGTTAGGATTTTGTTTCATCCAAAGTCAATTTGGTGTTCTAAGTCTAAATCCAGAAGTCTACTACTTAAGTAAGGTTCCAATTGAGCTGAATTTTTGGCATTGGTTATTTTTAAATGTTGGTACATTAATAACTTGTATTCTTGCATTAATTATACCTAGCTATGTGATAACAAGGGTAAATCCTGTAAAAGCAATAAAATTTAATTGAGGTTGAGATTAATCGACTCTAATTTTGTTTTAATTTATACTCTGTCGTCCAAGCAATTGTAAAGGCTCTTTGTTTTGCCAAATCTACTTTTTCACCAATAAATAATTCGTCTATCGTTTCATTAAATAGCTTAAGCCATTGGTCAAAATGATTTTTTTTAAGAGGCATTTTCATATGTTTTTCCACAACATTTGTAGTATACCCAGTTTCATCTAATAAAACAAAAGACCAAAATTGAATCATTTTCGGTAAATGGACATCAAGATTTAAATGCTTAAAAAAGGGGGACAACGTATTATCATTCAATACTTTTCCGTAAAAAACATCGACTAATTTTTTGACATCTTCTTTTGTTTCAATCTGTTTCATATTAAATTTATTGAAAATATTATTTGAACCAACTTGAATACATCACATAATTATTTGCAATTCTTTGTACTTCCCCTTCAAACAATTCTTTGCTTAAATCCTTTACCTTTTTAGCAGGAACACCTGCGTAAATACTTCCGCATTCAACTCTAGTTCCTTCTAATAGGACAGCTCCAGCTGCAATAATACAATTTGATTCGATGTAGCAATTATCCATTACAATTGCACCCATTCCAATCAAGACATTGTCCTCAATTGTACAACCATGCACTAAGGCATTATGACCAATTGAAACATTGTTACCTAATTCAACTTTTGTTTTTTCAAAGGTTGCATGAATTACCGCACCATCTTGAATATTCACTTTATTGCCCATTCGAATGGAATTCACATCTCCTCGAACAACCGCATTAAACCAAAATGAACATTGGTCTCCTGCAATAATATCACCAACTAAGGTAGCATTTGGAGCAATAAAACAATCCTCTCCTAATTTAGGTTCATTTCCTCTACAAGGTAAAATATATGCCATCTTTTTAAATTTAAAATTTTAATAACCTGCCATTACATTGAACACCTTTTCCATTTGGTCTACTACCGTTGATGATGAACAATTAAAATTATTTACAATAATAGCAAAAGCAATTTTTTTTCCCGAATCAGAATCTACATAACCAGCATATGCTTTTACTCGATTCATAGTTCCACTTTTCGCTCTAATTTTTCCATGTCCCATTTGGTTTTTACAAACACCTGAAAGCGTCCCTGAACAACCCGCTAAAGGCAATGTAGAAAGGTAATCTTTGTAATTGGGTGATTTATACATTTCCAATAACAAACTACAAAAATGACTTGAGCTTATTGCATTTGAACGAGATAATCCACTTCCATCCTTAATATATAAACCTGTAAAATCGATTCGTTTATTCCAAAATTTCTCTAATTGTTTCAGAGACTTTTCAGTACTACCATTTCCTGTTAATTTATAACCTGAAAGACATAATAATTCTTCAGCAAAAAGATTTACGGATTTCATATT
>CANHJY010000263.1 GCA_947461185.1 Flavobacteriales bacterium | reverse complement strand
GTCCATGTAGCACCGTTATCATTCGAAACTTCAACATAGTTTTCATCATAATAATGTCGGTAATATTCAGAAAATGTTAAGTACATTGCTGCAGAACCTGCTGCACTTAAATCGATTGTTTGTTGGTACTCAAAATAAGCATCTTGAGCAACACCTGCTCCAGCATTATCAGAGTTAACAAAAGCGAAGTTTCCTGTTGCACCACCAAACGTTGCAGGCCATTGGTAACCTGCCTGTTGAGCAGCGATTCCACTAGGAATAGCAGTTAAAATTTCCCAATCTCCGTTTTGATGATTAGCCCCATCTACATGCAACCAATCTGCTAAGTTATCAAAACCGTTTGTCCACCAAACTTGACCTTCAGCTTTATCAGCATTGTAGGCAGGTTTAGTAGCTGGACGCACCTCATTTCTATCATGCTTTGCAGGAATGCTGTTCATTAAAACTTGAGCATTCAAAGAAAGACCTGAAAGAACGGCACCTGTTAATATGTACAATTTTTTCATAATAGGATTTTAAAATTCAGCGTAAAAATAGGAATCTTTTAATAAAAAGCAACCTTTTAAATTGATTTAAAGGGGTAATTCAAAGAAAATTTAGCCATACTTTCAAAAGAATTATTCAATTGATATCGTGTAGGTTTTAGATAAATTTTGAGTTGTCAATTTAACGAAGTATGTACCCGCATAAATTGTCTTTACATCAAAATAGCAAAGTGTACTTCCCGGAAGGATCGATTGTGTTTGAATCACCTTACCATTTTGATCAATCAATTCAGCATTTATTTCTGATTGATTCAATCCCTCAAATTGAACAACTAATAAGTCACTTGAAGGATTAGGAAACACTTTAAACTGTGCATTTTCAATAGTTTGAACATCTGCAGAACCGTTATATGTTGTAACTGATTCACTGATACTGGTCACTTTTGCTGCTGTTTTATTTCCATAAAAAGTTGGTCCAACAGCATATGGATATGCGGAATTGTGGTTCTGGTCAACTGTTGCAAAATAACAGTATATGCCATTTGGATATTCGGGGGTAACGCAAAACCTTCCGTTGTGCTCATCCAAATAATCGTTTTGACCAGGATGAGCAATAAACTCATAATCTTCTCTAAAATAGCCTAATGGATAGGTGGTATTAACGGCAGGTCCGTCAGGAACATCAGTACCATCAGCCCAAACAGTCCTTGTAGTAATATTTCTCAATTGATAACCTGATTTAATTCTAACAATACCACCAGTTCCATCTGCATTTGCATAACCATAAGCTCCATAAATAGGAAAACCATCATAAGCATAACCAATTAATGGAGAATGTTCATTGATATTAATAGCATACAAACCATCGGCAGCATAAATATCACATATATTAGAAATTACAGTTAAATCCAAATTGAAAGCACTTGGATTTTGATGGTGATGGTAATTACCCATTGCAGGATGACCTTTAGAGCAATCAAAACCTAATTTTTCGGCAGGGACCGCGTCTCGATTCCATGACTGGGCAGTGCCTGGGCCACCAGGGCAAGGTGACATGCCAGGTAATCCTCCGCACAATGAATTGGTTGTTGTATTCCACGCTACACCATCTCTGTAATCAAAAAGCGCAACACCATTAATAAATACACCTATATTTCCACCGGTTGTTGAAGTTGGTGTTCCTGTATTTTGGGTTGGATTCAACGGAAATTTAAAAATTGCATTTTGATCAGATGCTAAAGAAGGATTTCCATCTAAAAAAGGGCCAGTTGGGTATGCAGGGATTCCGTTTGTTGAAACATAAACCCAATTGTTCGAATATTGGACAGTTTGAATATTAGCTTCTACATTATCAGCAATTAATGTAGGATTTCCAGAAACATAATGACTTCCCATTATACCAGAAGTATTACGTAACCATGAGGTTACTGCAGGGTTCAGTTGAGCATATAAAGATAAATTTGTAATAAGTGTAATAGCAAGGATTATTTTTTTCATAAGTAGCTTTTTTGATTTAGATGTTATTTGATTTAATTAATTGCACATGAGCTCATTTTGGGTAAAAAAATCTTTTATCAAACAGAAAAGTTTTATCGGTTAGTGTTAATAAAAAGGCCAAAAGATCTTTTATTTCATTTTCACTGAAATTAATTGGTTTCTTTAACTGTTTAGAAAGATATTCTACATCATGGCTTAAACCATTGTAATAATTCAACACTTCCTTTAATGTGGTAAATCTTCCATCATGCATATATGGATAGGTATATTCGATATTTCGGAGTGTAGGAATTTTAAAAAGATATTTATCTGCTTCGTTTTGAGTTATAGTGAATCTGCCATAATCCAAATAATTTGAATCTAAAGCGAGGCCATTACTGGCGAAGAAATCGTTCGTGAAAAGTGGCTCTGTATGACAAGAAGCACAATGATTTTTAAACAAACGGTACCCATTTTTTTCCTGAACTGTAAAAGTCACACCATTCTCTTCACGCTTTACTTGATCATATTTTGAATTACTAGATACCAGAGCAACCACAAATTGTGTTATCGACTTAAAAATTCTAGAAGTAGTAACCTCATCATCACCATAAGCTGCAATAAATAGTTGTTGATATTTATCCGAATTTTGCAGTCTTAAAATGATTTCATCCAAGGTGTTATCCATTTCATTCGGATGGGTAACTGGGTTAATTCCTTGAACTTCTAAATTATTCACACCGCCGTCCCAATGGAAGAATTTATTCCAGGCCAAATTTATCAGTGGAGGCACGTTTCTAAATCCTTTTCGACCTTCTATTCCATGACTAACCTCATGATCGACGTGAGCAAAACCGGTAAATTGTAAGTGGCATGAAGCGCATGAAATTGTACTATCTCTGGATAAAATAGGATCATAAAATAAATTTCTTCCGAGTTGAAATCCTTCTTCGGTTAGCGGATTTTTACTGAAGTCATAAACAGGTTTCGGGAAATTAGCAGGAGTGACAAATTCGATTTTATCTGCACCTATTTTATATCTCAATGAGATTAAAAAAAACAATGCTATTAAAAATAATATAGCTACTCCTTTCATTGTTCAATCTGGAAAATTGCACTTTTAAAGCTATCTGAATACATCATTGCATTTTTACCAGGAATCGTAATTGAAGGCGAATGTTCAAGAAGATCTGCAT
>CANHJY010000262.1 GCA_947461185.1 Flavobacteriales bacterium | reverse complement strand
AAGCTAAACCCTCATGATAAAAACCAAGATGTTCATAGGTTGGCGATATTACCGAATGACCGCTATAATCCATGAAACCAAAAAGGTGATTATGTTGATATGGTAGCAATTTCATTTGTAACAATTCTAGATCGGATTGCAATTCATCTTTGTATGGGTATACTGGAAATTCTTTGATAAATTGGTCTAACCTATTATCAGCGTAATCAAACATATAAACCTGGTACAATCGTTTCCAAGCGTCACCAATATTTCTGTTGCTCTGATAATTTTGAATAAAAAGCTTGTATGCTAAAACCGTATTTTCTTCTGTTGAAATTTCATAAATGCGATCTTCGGCATCGCCTCTATATGGGCTATTCTCACAAGAAGATAAAAAGTTTAAATATGCCCCAACAGTGTTAGTTTTCGTATACTCCTTATACTGTGCCAAATAATAACCATCTTCTGCCGTTTTTAAAAAATCACTTTGAGGATAGGACTTGATGAAATTTGCAAATTCAACAGATGTGTTTTTGTACTTTACATCTTCAAAAACCAAAGAATCCCTTCTGTAAACACTTACACCCAACTCGCTAGCCCAGGGATGATTTTCAATGAACTCATTATAAGCTTGAATCGATGGTTTTAGTTCTATCTGTGCAAAGAACATACTACTCACAGTACTTCTTAATTCAAGAATACTTAAATATTGAACACCTAGAGATGCGTAAAAATCTTGAGTTTTTGGTTTAAGATTTTTGAAATTTTTCTCACTAATTTGAATATAATGGTATGACGAATCTAGATTATGGTAAGGTTGATTATTAAGAAAATATAATTTTGATAGTCCAAATGCCGCCGCAGCTGAATCTTTCTTTAAACACTTATAAAACAGAGATTTCGCTTCATATAAATCATATCTTTTCAGCGCATCAAATGCATCATCTAGTTTGTGACTAAATGAGATAAAAGGATTCAAAAAGGAGTGAAAAAGAATTCCTAGATATTTTTTTGGCACACCGAATACTTTTGGTTATTCAAATAAACGTTTTGAGGCTGATAACGTTTCAAAAATGACAAAAAAAAAGCCTTCGTTTGAAGGCTTAAATATTTTGATCACTTTTATTTCATGTGACGCCCGTAACGGTTCTTAAATTTATCAATTCTACCCGCAGTATCCACAAACTGAACAATACCTGTAAAGAAAGGGTGAGATTTGTGAGAAATATCCAATTTTACCAAAGGGTACTCATTTCCATCTTCCCATTTAATTGTTTCACTAGTGTTTGCGCAAGAAGGACATATAAACGAATAGTCGTTAGACATATCTTTAAATACTACCATTCTGTAGTCTTCTGGATGAATATCTTTTTTCATTTTAATTGTATTTATTGAAATATTTCCCCTTTAACGGGTTGCAAATTTAGTGAAAGTTTTTCAAAATCAAACCTATTTTTTATTTTTAAAATATTCTGAACTTGTTTTCGTTAATTTTACACCAAATGTTCAGCGTGGTGAAAATACTCAAATATTTATTTTTCCTGATCATATTCGCAGTAATTCAGTTTACAACGAGTTGTAATAAGCCTGTTTTTTTCTCCAAAAAGAATTTAGAATTTTCTGAAGATACAGTTGTTTTTGACACCATATTTACCACCATTGGCTCTACTACTAAACAGTTTAAAATTTACAATCGAGAAAATCGAACCCTTAAAATTAACGAAATTGAACTCATGGGAGGCGAAAACTCGCCATTTAGAATCAATGTTGATGGAATTAGCACTACAATCGTAAATGACATAGAACTTGAGGGTGGTGACAGTTTATTTGTTTTTGTTGAAGTTACACTTCAAGTCAATAATCAAAACCTACCGTTGGTCGTTGAGGATTCAATCCGTTTCAAAACCAATGGAAAAGATCAATACGTAAATCTAGCAGTTTGGGGACAAGATGCATATTTTCATTATAAGGACTTGAATGAAGGTACTTGGCCCAATGATAAACCTCATGTAATTTTCGGATATGCGGCTGTAGATTCTGCAAAGTCATTAACCATTCAAGCAGGTACCTCTGTTTACATGCATAAAAACGCAATATTGTACATATACAAAGGCACATTGAATATTGATGGCGCTAAAGGGCAAGAAGTTACCTTTCAAGGCGACAGATTAGAATCTGATTATGACGATGTAAGCGGCCAATTTTATGGCATTTATTTTCAAGAAGCAAGACCTTCAAGTATTAACTATGCCATTATAAAAAATGGTATTTCAGGGGTTCATCTTTTTTCAAAAAACACATCGTTCAACGATTACACACTAACTATAAAAAACTCAATTATTTCGAACTGTGCGAGATATGGCGTTTTCATTTATTCTGGTGCTAAGGTAAAAGCTGAAAATTGCGTCATCGCGAAAAATGGAAATCATGCCTTGCTCGTTTTAGAAGGTGGAGATTTCTTTTTTAACCACTGCGACTTGCTTGGATATGGAAATGGTGAAGCGGCAACCCCAGCAGTTGGAATAAGCAACTATTATAATGATTTCTTCAATGGTGTTCAGAATATTGGTTCCATAAATGAAGGTAGAATTTATAACAGCGTTATATATGGTAATTTGACAGGAGAAATTGCCTTTGATACCATCAGTAATTCTGGAATTAATCTAAATTTTGATTTTCAAAACAACCTCGTTAAAAGTGATCCCATCAATGCGTCCACATTTTTTATAAACACCATTTGGAACAGTGATCCCGAATTCACCGATGTTTCGATTAATGACTTTACTTACGCAATTTCTTCACCATTAAATAATAATGCTGATCCTGCCTTGACCAATATACTCACCTCACCGGTAACAGATATTGAAGGTGATTTAAGAAGTTTGAGTACTCCCGATATTGGTGCAATTGAGAATTAAAAATGTTATCTCTAAAACAGCTTAAATTTTTACTTTTTAAAAGTATAGCCCACCCCTATACCAGGCCAAGGAAATATTGGGTAACCTACTCCAAAAACATCATAAAGAGATGAAGTATTGCGAGTCACACCATTTTCGTATTTGTAGCTCTGTATATTGAAAACATCAATTAACAAGTTGGCAGTAACTTTAAGAAACAATCCACCATTTGTTTTTTGAAAACGGTATCCGACTTTTGGCGTAAGGCACATATAGTATTT
>CANHJY010000261.1 GCA_947461185.1 Flavobacteriales bacterium | reverse complement strand
GAATAGCTACTCCATAGCTTTTAAGAATCGATTTGCCTTGGTATTCGTGTAAGTTCATCTTCTATAATTTGCGTCGTAAAAGTACTTTTAATAAAATAAAGATTCAACAATTATTCGTGGAATTTTATCAACCCCTGCTGTTTTTCCATGCTCCAACAATTTCTCGTGAAGCGTAGTCATGCTCCTTACGATTTTTTAAGTCAGTCCAAATTTGATTTATTCCATGTAAAAGTGCTTCTTTTTCTTCCTCCATAGAAGTGTACATAACACTTGTATCACTGAAATGATCTTTTACGAAATTGGTATCGAAATTACCGGAAACAAAAGCCGGATGTTTGAGAACGAATTTTCCAAAATCTAGGGTGGTCTTTACTCCGGAAATTTGGTAATTATCTATGGCCTCAATGGTACGCTCAATAGCTTCCTTTCGGTCATTTCCCCATACTACTAACTTGGCAATCATCGGGTCGTAGTAGATGGGAATATCCATGCCTTCATTGAATGCATCATCTACCCGAATAAATTCTCCTTTAGGAATGCGATAACGATTCAATTTACCAATATCAGGCACAAAACCACCTAAGGCATCCTCCGCATATACGCGCACTTCAATAGCGTGACCAAAAATTGCTAGTTCATCCTGTAATTTCGGTAACCTTTCACCTCTTGCAACACGAATTTGCCATTCAACCAAATCTGTTTTTGTGATTTCTTCCGTAACAGGGTGCTCAACTTGGAGTCGCGTATTCATTTCAAGGAAGTAGAAATTCAGATCCCCATCTAAAAGAAATTCGACAGTTCCAGCGCCTTCGTAATTACATGCTTTACATACGGCGACAGCTGCTTCACCCATTGTCTTTCTTAATTCTGCAGTTAAAATTGCACTTGGTGCTTCCTCAACAACCTTCTGATGTCTTCTTTGGATTGAGCATTCCCTTTCAAAAAGGTACACTACATTTCCATGACTATCAGCAAAAACCTGTATTTCAATATGTCTTGGTTGTGTAACGAATTTTTCAATAAAGACAGCATCGTCACCGAAAGAAGAACGTGCCTCGTTTTGTGCTAAGCGCATTTGTTCTGCAAATTCTGAAGACGAGTGCACCAGGCGCATACCTTTACCACCACCTCCTGCTGATGCTTTGATTAAAACAGGATAACCAACTTCTTCGGCAATTTTGATCGCCTCATCAATAGCTGTAATTGCACTATCAACGCCAGGAACTAAAGGAACATTGTATGATTTAACCGCTTGTTTAGCACTCAATTTATCACCCATAATTTCCATGGATTCTGGTGATGGTCCAATTAGCTTTATTCCGGCGTCTTTTACTTTTCTTGCGAAATTGGCGTTTTCTGACAAAAATCCATAACCTGGATGAATGCCATCTACACCGAGGTTTTTACAATGTTCTAAAATCAAATCTTGTTTCAAATAACTTGCTGATGAAGGGCTTTCACCAACATAAACAGCCTCATCAGCTTCCAATACGTGAGGAGCGAATCTGTCTGCATCAGAAAAAATGGCAACGCTCGAAATATTCATTTTTTTTAATGTACGGATTACGCGTCTTGCTATTTCTCCTCTATTTGCGATTAGTACTTTTTTCATGTATAAATTGTGACTTATTCAATTGGTTAGTTAATTATATTTTTTTTTGGAGTTGTTAACAATCGAGCCTGTGGGCTCATTCAATGTAGGGACAGGTGTTTGTTGTTTTTTTCTTTTCACAGGATACTTCTTATGGTCCTTGGCTCTAAAAATATCCAAGAAATATTGACCTAATTTAAAGTTTCCAAAATTGTCAAATTCTTCTTGATAATTAAATCCTGCGCCTTGTGTAAATAATCCTAAATTCTTGTCCTTGATAATGGAGTTGTCATTAGATTCATTGAAAACATTTACACGTACAGTTCCACTCTCATTAAGAAGATATTCAAGGTTAACATCTCCAATTAAGGTGTTTTGTGCACCTGTTCCATTGCTTGTATTACTTTCAACTCCAAAACTTCCGCTGATTACCAATCTATCGTCAAGAAATCCTTTGGAAACACCAAATTCATAGGTACTTTCTTTGGTTATATCATCTTTATCCATATTGACACCCATTCGGTAGTCGTTAGAAATTTGTGAAAGCAAAGAATTAATTTGATTAGTAACTAAATCTAATGCAGCAGATCCTCCCGCTGTAACGGTTCCTTTTAGGGGTTGAAATCGCTTCCAGAAAATTAGAGAAATGAACTGTCTATTCAACTCATCGGCATCGCTGGTAATTCTTGTGACTAATGCTTTACCTGTTTCGTCAGCTTTAGGTGCTCTGATGTCAAAATTAATTTTAGGCGCACTTAGTTTTTCAGTTAATAAGAGGTAACAGTTCACTTTTTGTCTTGAATTGCTCGTATTGTTTATTTCATTCGGTGATAGTTCTGCGAGGTTTGCGGTGACATCAATTCTCGTTTTTACATCAAGTGTTGCCTCTGCAGGATCACCTTTCCAAGCTATAGTGCCACCTTCATCTATAAGAAACTCTTGACGATATACAGGACCCATTGCAAAATTATATTTTCCTTCTTTAATGGTGTAAATTCCGTTCATAGTCAAATCCCCAATGCGATTGATTTTCATATTGATATCGCCGCTGCCGCTGGCAGTAATTTCATCATTAGTTTTGTCATTAAAAATGATTTTCATTTTTGCATCCGGCGTTACCCGAAAATTAAGATCCATTATCAAAGCGTGATTGTTTTTGACTTCTTCTTTAATATTTGAATTATCATTTGATGCATTTACTTTTTTCTTAAAGGTGATAAAACTTTGATCCTCTTTTAAGTCAGCTCGGCCGTACATCGGGAAATAGAGTGATGAACCTTTTTTTGTTGTTACATCCACATCAATTGTCGTTTCTTTTGTGGTACCATAAATGGTTGCACTGCCTTTTACAAATGCTGTTCCATGATAAATTTCCCCTTCTTTATAAGTTGTATTCATTATTAAGAAGCGATCAGAAATATTTTGGTTGAGAGAAAAGCTATTTGGAGCGAGGTCAATATTCATGCGATAATTCCAATTACTGAAATTGTTATGGATTATCCTTCCTTCAACTATTCCTTTGCCAGTGAATTCATCACTTAATTTCATTTTATTGATGTAGATTAAGTTATCACTTATGCT
>CANHJY010000260.1 GCA_947461185.1 Flavobacteriales bacterium | reverse complement strand
TAACAAGTAGGTGAACCAAAATCCAGAGGCACACAATAAGCCTAAAACATTAAAAAACACATCCTCAGGATCAAAGCGTCCGTGAATTTTCTTGTTAAGAATTTTGTTGGATATCTCTTGCATCCACTCAATTCCAGTTCCAAATAAAAATAGAAAAAAGGAAATTAGAATGTGGTTCAAAATCTTTTTTTGCGCAAAAAGCAAAGTGAGAAATAAGGCGAAAAGGAGATAAAAAAGAAAATGCATCTCCTTGTCGTGACCTCTAAAAACAGCAGGCAAACGAAGCATAAACCCGAAAAAAACAAGGATGAAAAGAGACAAAAGTAAAAGTAGGTAGTTTGGTTTGAATTTCATTTTTTTAAAAGTAGGAAAAAAGGGCGGGAATATTTTTTGTTATTGGCGCTCCTATGAAAAGACAAGGGGTGTTAAAATGGATTCACCATCCGTATTCCTCCGCTTCACAGCTACTGCAAAGCCCTCCATAGCACCCAATTTCATATTCACCGCAATTTGAACAGGTATTGTCCTCTTCGTCATCAATATCATCTTGGCAATCATCACAGATTTCATCGAACTCGCGTTTATCTCGTCCACATTTTGGACATTTTAATTTTGCTTCGTCTTCTTCAATATCGTTTCGAATTTGAGAGGCATCGGAGCTACCGCAACCACTACCTGTTATTTGAATGGTATATTCATACCCCTTATCACTTTCAAATGAACAGTGCCCGGTGTCGCTTAGTGTTTCTGGTGAAAAATGATCTTCATCCATCCACCCTCCATTTGACCAATTGATGCGGATAACTTGATTATTACTAACTTCAACGTCAAGCGTATATTCACTTGTTGTGCCCGTGTTTGGATTATGATAAGTTACATTAGCACAATATGTTCCGTCTTCAAATTCATCTTCCGATTGACCCTCAATTGAAAACTCATCTCTTGCAAATGATTTTTCAGAAGAATCACAGGATGAAAATCCTATGAAAATCAGGAATAATAATAGATATGCTAAACCCCTCTCCATCACTGATTCTTTATTTTATCTAGTTCCATCATCGTTTGAACCAATCTTTCCTGATATTCCTTCGAATTATAATCTTCTAGTTTGAAATTTGGTTTTTTCAATTCTGGCGTTTTCATTTTCGGCATTTCTACCTTAATCTTGGAAAGGTCTATGGAAGGTTTGTAGTTTCCTTGAGAAGGGCTGGTATAACTTCTACTGGAAATTCCTGAGTAATTATTCATATCAACTTTTTTGTCCTCGTCATCTGAACCCATAGATTTATCATAAATATGTTTAGCTCTAGCAGCTGCCGGGGCAGAATTAGAATAATTGGATCGTGGTTTAGCTCCAAACTTTGGAATCTTTCCTTTACAACTAATTAGAATTACTGAAGCTATCAAAAAATAAATTGTTTTCATAGTGTTAAAAATTACTTGTTCTTTTCAAATAAGGTGAATATTACCCAGATACCAAATGCAATAAGTCCAATAATAAATCCGTAATAGATGATTTTATTTACCACTCCAAGTAATCCGATAATAAGCGGTGAAATTAGAATTATACCTAAAAACATCATACCTTGGGGAAGACATCCTGAATCCTTACTTGTATTTTCTTTTTGCTTTAACATTACCCATCCAATAATTAGTAAGGCAGCACCGATTAACATTGCCCACGTTTCAAAATTGGTAAAGTGAAATCCTTCCATACGTTTTTGATCGGCAATATCCTCATCGTCCATGTAGTCTTCATAACGTCCATGTACTTCTTGTGCTTTCAAACTTAGCACTGACAAATAAAATAAAAGGGAAAGTGTGGCTTTTTTCATGATTTCAAAATTATTTCACATTTGTAATTCTAAAACTAGTCAAAATTCGATCAAAATTAGTTTTCCAAAGAGTCATTTCTGATACACGGTAAGAAAGAGTTAATGAATGCATACGATCGTTGTTTTGAAAAATATAATAGTTAACTAACACAACTGGATTAGTTCCCAACTGTCTCTTGTAAGATACATGAATACATGGCATTCCATTTACCTTTTTTACTTTAAGTGGATACCATTCTATTAAAGTATGACCAATGGATGATAAATCACTTATGGTTTTTTGTTTGAAATTCCAATTTAAGTCAGAAATTTCAGAGGAAGTAACAGTTGCAATGTTAAAACTCAACGGCTGAAAATCACCATAAGATCCTATTTGTGTTTCGATTAAAACTCTTCCATAATTTTGAAAAGAAGAACTTGTATTGGTATTCAATCCTTTTTGCTGAAAAACAAGTTGCGGCGCATCCAATTCCAATCGATTGTAATATGAGTTCATTATTTCTTGATAAGTTCCCGATTGAACCTCCAAATTAGGTGGTAAGTCTATAAACCCAACATTGCGAATATAAATTCTTTCCCAACCAGTTAGTAAAGGTTGAGCAGCTTGACTCTGAGAAAAATGAGTTCCCGAAATAGAAATTAGTAGTATAAATAAAATTGCCTTCATATTCTTAGTTTTTTTTGTCCTTATTTAACATTGCAACTGCACCGCCAACTAGGGCAATTGCACCGCCTATAACAATAAAAATTAGTTTATTTCGGAAGAAATTCTTTACCGTATTTGAAGCAACGGATTTTTGCCCTTCCTCATGAGCTATTCTGCGCCATTCGGCCTGCTGTTCAGCAGTTGGTGGCTCAACGTTTTGAGCGCTAACCTGAATTGAGAGAATTAAAGATGTAAAAAGTACATAAATTGTTTTCATAGTGTTTTGTTTTTCTATTGATAACAAAAGGTGAAAAAGGTAACCAAGATGAATCATCATTTTATAGAATATATTCAAAAGTCTACTAAAATAGACCGTATTTTAGTTGATAAAGGATACGGAATTCTTGATATGACCTAGATTTTTGAATAATTTCTTTCAAATCACGATAAAACAAAATTCGATCTTGTTCTGCTCTTAATTTATTTTTGGAAGACTCCAATTGACCCATATTGACAATTGGATGAAGTACTCCAAATATGCTAAGAATGGTTAATAATACTCCCCACCATTTTGGTTCGTCAAAAGCAAACATCCCGAACAAGCCAATTACAAGAACAAGGACCCCAATCATTAAAACAGTAGATAAATTATCATGCGATTTTTGTTCAGCTTGCTCATCAAGTAGAGTTGCATCCGGATTTT
>CANHJY010000259.1 GCA_947461185.1 Flavobacteriales bacterium | reverse complement strand
TGTTTTGATTTTTGATTAGTTCGTGGTAATCAAGATCTCTATCGGCATTCATTGTTGGATTAGAATTGATAGAATTTAAAACAATAACTTTTTCGACAGTAGGATAAGTCGTTACTGCTTGATCAACCATCGATTTTAGATCTACCTTTTTGTCACCTCTGTTTAATCCATCAGCAGTAATAATTATTTTCGCTTCTGCATCAATAATTCTGTCGGCTAAAGCATTTGATGAAAATCCAGCAAAAATGATAGAATGAACAGCTCCAATTCGAGCGCAAGCTAAAATTGCAACTACCGATTCTAAAACCATCGGCATATAGATACAAATGCGATCTCCTTTTTTTACTCCTAATGATTTCAATCCGTTTGCTAGTTTACAAACTTCGTGATATAATTCTCTATAAGTAATTGATTTTGAGGTTTCATCAGGATGATTTGCTTCCCAATGAAAAGCGATTGTATCTCCATTTTTCTCTAAATGACGGTCAAGTGCATTTTCGGTTATATTCAATTGGCCACCTTTAAACCATTCAATTTTTGGATCATTAAAATTCCATTCAACTACAGAATCCCACTTTTTTTTCCATTCAAAACTGGAGGCAATTTCACTCCAAAATTCATCGGGTTGCGTGATGCTTTTCGTGTATTCGTGTTGATATTGTTCGAATGTTTTTATGCGAAAGTCCATAGCTTTAAATTGTTTCAATTACGATTACAAGATAAGACAGTTTTTGGACAAATCTCAAATTTTAGGAGGATTTAACGAATTTTTAATTGAAAGAATTAGATAGTTGATTTTTTGAAAGAATTAATCTATTTGATTTAGAGGTAATTTCATTAAAATGTCGGTTTGAAGGTCATCTACTAATATAAAAATATGCTGGTCAAATTGAATAAAATTATTTTTTAAGTAAAAAGAGATTGCCTTTTTATTTTCTTCCCAAACACCTAACCAAATAAAATCAAGTTTTTTCTTTTTTGCTTTTTCAATAGCGAATTTTAATAGTGAATGACCGATTTTATGTCTTTGAAATTTTTCTAAAACATATATTCGTTCAATCTCAAGTGAAAGTTTATCTTTTATTTCGATTTGAGCTTCTTTAATATTTGTTTTTAAATAGCCAACAATCTGGTTGTTAAGTTGGTAAAAGTAAAAATTTGAATTGGGATTATTTAATTCATCACTAAGTTTCTTGATTGAGAGATTGTCTTCAATGTATTTATCTAAATCTTCTTTTGAATTTTGATTTCCAAAAGTTTGAGTAAACGTTTCAGTACTTATTTTTTGAAGTTTTTCAATTTCTAAAAAAGTAACTGGAGTAATGATTGAATCATTCATAGAAGAAGTTATATTTTATTCTTCGTCTTCTTCAAATTCTAATTCAGCATCTTTTTCCCAAATTTCCATTTCGCAAGGTTTGCAATTGAATTTCAATTTGTACTCATTTTCGCCATTAATTAAAGTTAATGGTTCTACCAATTTTTCTCCCATTGTATCTTTTTGGAAACGAGCACATTTACCTAATTCATATTTAACGCAATATTTGGTAACCATAACTCTTGATTTTCCAGGATCCCACTGTAATTCAAATGCTTTTTCAATTTCATTCACACCGTGTCTTTCGTAAAATTGACGTGCTAATTTATTTGAAACATTGTAAGTGAAATCTAATTCTTTAACAGGGTAAGGATGGTCTGTTTTAGTAATTTGAAATTCTTCTCTATGGTATTCATTCACACGGATTTCAACCAAATTTTCTAAAACTTCTCTTCTGATTTCATTTATTTTTGAAATAGGCAAGAACCAATTTGCTGTCAATTCAACGTCAACTTCATCAACGATAAAAGGTGTGTTTCCTGTTTTAGAAAGGTTTTTCTTGATGTTTGGGATGATTGACTCCTCACTTTTAGCAAGTTCCTTAGCTGTTTCATAAGAAGTGCTGCTCGTATGACCATCTTCATCAATAGCTGTTAATTGAAATCCTTCAGCTGTTTCAGTGAATTTCAAGTTGATGCCAATTTTACGAATTGTACTATCTTCACGTTCAACTAATTTAATGAATTCAGCATCTGAATTTCTATAAATTTCAGTCCCAACTTTGATTGATTTAAATGTGTTTGGGATGATAAAATTATTTAATACAACATTTATTTGTAAACCATCTGCTTCATTGTTTTCATTTAAGAAATACAATCCATCACCATTGTTTAAGATTTCACCGTTTTCAATGATGTAACCTTTTTCTTTTGTTTCAAGAACTTTACCAATATACTGACCTTGAGACTTTGGAGTCTCCCAAGAACCAATTTTAGCTGTACGTTTGTTTAAGAAATAATCGGTATATCCTCTATTAAAACTACGATCCATTTTTGCGTCAAAATTGAAAGTTGTTCTTCCAGAAGAAGCTTTTTGATATTTATCGTTGTTTTCTAAAAATGAGTCTAGTTTTTGTCTTAAAAAAGAAACGTTATTTTTTACATAAACGATGTCTTTTAGTCTTCCTTCAATTTTGAAAGATGTAACCCCAACTTCAATTAAATTAGGTAATTGATCACTTAAATCTAAATCTTTGATAGAAAGTAAGTGACTATTTGCTATTAATGTTTTACCTGTCCCATCTGTTAATTGATAAGGTAGTCGACAGTTTTGAGCACAAGAACCTCTAGTGGCACTTCGCTCACCTCCAGCAATACTCATATAACAGTTTCCACTAAAAGCAACACATAATGCACCTGAAACAAAGAATTCTAATTCAACATCGGTCGCTACGTGTATTTCTTTGATCTGATCTAAATTCAATTCTCTCGCCAAAACAACGCGTTGCATTCCAGCATCTTTAAGGAATTTAACGTGTTTCGGATCCCTATTATTTGCTTGTGTACTTGCATGAATAACAATAGGAGGAAGATCCATTTCCATAATTGCCATATCTTGGACAATCAATGCATCTACACCAATATTGTATAATGTATGAATAAGTTTTTCGCAATCTTTTAATTCATTGTCATACAGGATCGTATTGATTACAACAAATACTTGCGCTTTGAATAAATGTGCATATTTCACTAATTCTTCAATGTCTTCAATCGAATTAGTAGCATTTGATCTTGCACCATATTGAGGTGCTCCAATATATACAGCATCAGCACCCGAATTTATAGCCAACATTCCTTGGTTTAAATTTTTGG
>CANHJY010000258.1 GCA_947461185.1 Flavobacteriales bacterium | reverse complement strand
GTTTAAAATTTGTATCGTTTCATCAATTGTAGTTGGTTCTATTAACACCTTTTGAAAGCGCCTTTCTAAAGCACCATCCTTTTCAATATATTGACGATATTCATCTAATGTTGTGGCACCTATTGCTTGCATCTCACCCCTAGCCAAGGCGGGCTTAAACATGTTTGAAGCATCCAATGAACCACTCGCCCCTCCTGCACCAATTATGGTATGAATTTCATCTATAAAAAGAATGACATCTGGATTTTTTTCGATTTCTTGCATTACAGCTTTCATCCGCTCCTCGAACTGCCCACGATATTTTGTCCCTGCAACTAAAGATGCTAGATCCAATGAAACAATCCTTTTGTTAAAAAGTACCCTTGACACCTTTCTTTGAACAATTCTCAATGCTAATCCTTCCGCTATAGCACTTTTACCAACACCTGGCTCACCAATTAAAATTGGATTATTCTTTTTACGCCTTGAAAGTATTTGACTTACGCGTTCAATTTCTTTTTCTCTACCAACAATTGGATCTAACTTGCCAGCCTCAGCCATTTTCGTTAAATCTCTACCAAAATTATCTAAAACTGGAGTTTTCGATTTGGGATCAACCGGTTTCTTTTGTTGAGAAAATTGTTCTCCGGAATCATCGTCTTGATTACCCGGAAACTCTGCTTTTGGGTTGTTTTTTTCTTCTAACATTGCTTCTAATTCATCTTTGATATTCTCGTAAATTATTCCATATTTATTCAAAATCCTGCACGCGAACGTATTATCATCTTTTAGTATTGATAAGAGTAAATGTTCGGTTCCAATGATTTGGCTTTTGTAAAGTTTGGATTCCAAATAAGTTGTCTTCAAAACTTTTTCTGCTTGCTTTACTAAAGGTATATTTGCAGGCATGTCCTTGTGAAGGGTACCTTTAGATTTTATATTGGATTCAATTTCAATTTTAATTTGGCCTAAATCTAAATTAAATTCACTCAATAGTTTAATTGCCGTTCCATCACCCTCTCGAATTAATCCTAAAAGCAAATGTTCGACGCCAATATAATCATTACCTAGACGAACTGCTTCCTCTCTACTATATGCTATCACATCTTTTACTCGAGGTGAAAATTTGGCTTCCATGATGATCGAATTTATTATACTGCTTAAAGTTAGACGCAGTTTACAAATATAAAACGAATAAAATGTTAATAATTACTGAAAAATGTCAATTTTCCACAGATTTTTGTTAGTAAAATCAAGCTAACCCCCAATTTTCAACGATACTAAATGATTAATTTCACATCTTGCTTTAGAGTGATGCAACAAAGATTTAACATACAATAATATTTATGGCGGACGGTGAAAAAATAATTCAAATAAACATTGAGGATGAAATGAAATCAGCCTACATCGATTATTCGATGTCGGTAATTGTATCAAGAGCTCTTCCTGACGTTCGAGATGGATTCAAACCTGTTCATAGAAGGGTTCTTTACGGAATGCAAGACTTGGGCGTTTTCTCCAATAGACCTTACAAGAAATCAGCTAGAATTGTTGGGGAAGTTTTAGGTAAATATCACCCTCATGGCGATAGCTCAGTGTATGACACGATGGTTCGAATGGCACAACCGTGGTCACTTAGATATCCGCTTGTAGATGGGCAGGGTAACTTTGGTTCAGTCGATGGTGATAGCCCAGCAGCAATGCGATACACTGAGGCAAGATTGAGAAAAATCGCTGAAGAAATGTTAAGCGATTTGGATAAAGAAACCGTTGATTTCGCACCGAATTTCGATGATAGCCTTGAGGAGCCAACAGTTATGCCAACAAAAATACCTAACTTATTGGTAAATGGCGCATCTGGAATTGCTGTCGGAATGGCAACAAATATGGCTCCACACAATTTATCTGAAGTAATTGACGGCACCATTGCCTACGTTGACAATAAAGAAATTGAAATAGAGGAATTACTTAAGCATGTCAAAGCACCTGACTTTCCAACCGGAGGAATAATATACGGTTATGAGGGCGTGCGTGATGCGCTAACTACCGGAAGAGGTAGGATTGTAATGCGTGCAAAAGCAGAGATTGAAGAGCATAATGGTCGTGAACAAATCATTGTGACAGAAATCCCCTATCAAATCAATAAAGCAGAAATGATTAAGAAAACTGCTGAATTGGTTAATGATAAAAAAATTGAAGGTATATCTGATATTCGTGATGAATCAGATAGAAATGGAATGCGAATCGTTTACGAAATTAAACGTGACGCTATTGCTAATGTTGTATTAAATAAACTTTACAAGTATACAGCTCTACAAACTTCATTTTCAGTTAATAACATTTGCCTGGTTGATGGAAGACCTCAATTGTTGAATTTGAAAGAAATGATTTCAAATTTTGTTGATTTCAGACATGAGGTTGTGGTGAGGAGAACAAAATATGAACTTAGGAAGGCAGAGGAAAGAGCTCACATTCTAGAAGGATTAATTATTGCATCAGATAACATTGATGAAGTAATTGAAATTATCCGTGCGTCCTCAAGTCCTGATGAGGCAAGGGAAAAATTATCGTCTAGATTTGGTTTATCTGAAATTCAAACCAGAGCTATCGTTGACATGAGATTGCGTCAACTTACTGGTCTTGAACAAGATAAATTACGTGCCGAATATGATGATTTGATGACATTAATTGCAGACCTTAAGGACATTCTTGACCGCGAGGAAAGAAGAATGCAAATAATAAAGGACGAGTTAATTGAAGTTAAAGAGAAATACGGTGACGAAAGAAGGTCTCGAATCGAATATGCAGCGAGCGAAATGCGTATGGAAGACCTTATCGCTGATGAAGAGGTTGTAGTTACGATTTCACACGCAGGATATATTAAAAGAACGAGTCTTAACGAATATAAAGTTCAAAATCGTGGGGGAATGGGCTCCAAAGGTTCAGCAACAAGAGATAAAGACTTCTTAGAACATTTATTTGTTGCAACCAACCACAACTACCTTCTCGTATTTACCGAAAAAGGGCGTTGTTTCTGGATGCGTGTTTATGAAATTCCTGAAGGTAATAAAACATCAAAAGGTAGAGCAATTCAAAACCTAATTAACATTCCTCAAGATGATAAAGTAAAGGCATATGTTAAAGTACAGGATCTCACCGATAAAGAATATGTAGAAAACAACTTTATAATCATGTGTTCTAAACATGGGGTTATTAAAAAG
>CANHJY010000257.1 GCA_947461185.1 Flavobacteriales bacterium | reverse complement strand
CCATATAGAGGCAATGCCGAAGATCGCATTTATGAAATTTCAACTGAAGAAAATACGGTTTTAGCATACAAGCTTTTTATTCAAAATTATCAGAGCAACAGAAATATTGGTGACGCTTGGAGACGATTGTACCAGGTTTATATGTTTGATTACGCTGATAATAGGTTGGATCAATTTATCAAAGAATTTCCAGGATACCCTTACAAAGATGAATTGCAATCCGATTTAGAATTGTTACAAATGAAATTGCTACCATATCAGCACAATCAGCTTTTTGGTTTCATGGATTACAGCGGTCATTCGGTAATATCGCCAACCTATGAACATCTTGGTTTTTATCATGAGGGTTTAGCTTTTGCAGCTAAAGAAGGGAAATATGGATTCATTAATAAAAAAAATGAGATTATAATTCCGTTTATTTATGATGCTGTAAGTGATTTTTCAAATGGTAGGGCAATCGTTGAAATAAACGAATTGTATGGTATGATAGATCGGTCTGGAAATATTGTTTTTCCGATTCAATTTGTTGATTTAGACATTGCTAATGATGAATTAATTTTTGCGCGAAAGGACTCCTTATATGGTTTTTATGATTGGAATTTTAACTTGCGGATTGCTGAAAAGTTTGATGAAGTATTTCCATTTGAAACAAATCTTGCCAAAGTAAGAATTGGAGATAAAGAGGCATTTATTGATAGTTATGGCACCATCGTAGTCCCTGCTGGATATGAGAATATTAGTTTTTTTAATGATTCGATACTTATTTTTCAAGAGAATGAAAAATATGGTTTAATGACTCCAACTTGTAAGGTAATTTTACCAGCAACTTATAATCAAATTGGAAAATTAATTGATAATAGAGCCATTGTCATAAAAGAGAATTTAATGGGATATATTGATGGTACTGGAAAACTGGTCATCCCTGTTAATCTTGAAACTTATCCCAATTGTATTGAAAGGGCACAGTTTAAATGGAATTATGCCGTGGTTAAGCAAAAGGGAAAAATGGGTGTAATTGATCAAACGGGAAAAGTCATAATTCCATGTAATTTCTTAAATATCGGTGAAGTATCTTCAATTATGTCTTTTAGTAAAGGAATTCAATGGGGATTCATGGATTTAAAAGGAAAAGAAATTATGGCTCCCAAATATGATTTTGCAGAGTCGTTCAACCAAAATTTATCTATTGTTGAATTAAAAGGATTTCAAGGTGTGATAGATATTACTGGAAAGGAAGTGATCCCAATTAGTTTTGAATCCGTTAAGAAAGTTGGGGATAAATTAATTCAAGTCGGACTGGATAATAAATATGGTTTGTATACAAGGGATTCAAAATTAATTGTGTCCTTAAAATATGAACAAATTCGGCAGTTATCGGATGAATTGTTAATACTAACAAATCAAAATGAAATTCATTATTTGTACCTTTCAGATTATTCATTAATAGTTCCAAAATTAAATTAGTGCAGAAAGCAAATAGAATAACAGATAGATTTATTTATGGGATTTTAGCAGCGCTGCTATTTTACATGATTATTTTCGTCTATCTCAATGTGAATACGGTTAAAAGAAGTTATGTTTTTGAGTCGTATTTTGATAATCCTGCATTAGATATTTCAAAAGAAGAACTTAAAGAATATGAAGTTACTGTGAAATCAGAAAATATTTTAGTCCCCGATGATTACCATTCCGAAGATGTCAAGAACATTTCTCGTGATATGAATGACCAACGTGAAAAATCAAATGAAAATTGGTCAGAGAATAAACCTTCAGTCGGAAGTGAAGAATCAATTAAAGATTTCGAAAAGCAACTTTTTGAGGAAATTGGAGGAAATAAACCGAGATATCAACCAAGTTCAATTTCGAATCCCCAAGATAATACTAAGTCAAATAAAAATAATTCCAAAGAAGAATCTTCTTCGGGGGGAGATAAAGTTTATGCTGGAAGTGTAATGGTTGATTGGTCGCTTTCAAACAGAAATCCTCATCAGAATAATAACTGGTATGTTCGTAATCCTGGTTATACATGTGGTTATGGTTCTTCAGGTAAGGTTGTTGTGAAAATTTATGTAAATCAAAATGGTGATGTGAGTAACGCTGAGGTATCAAGTTCTTCTGGCGCAAATTCATGTATGCTTGAACAAGCCGTTAAATACGCTAAAAAATCAAGATTCAATTATTCTTCATCTGCACCAAAAGCTCAAGAGGGCACCATCGTTTATACTTTTGTTTCTCAATAATGTTGAGATCGTTTGTCCGAAATATAACCCCGGGTTTTATTCTGAATTTTTACCGGAATTTCAAAAAGAAACGCACAAATAAACGCTTACTAATTGATGCAAAAGCGGGTAGTGGTTTCTCTAAAGAAGATATCATTAAAGATCTAGAAAAAATTGGGATTAAAAAGGGGGATGTACTTATGGTTCATTCTAGTCTTTCTAAAATTGGTTTTGTTAATGAAGGCGCGAAATCTGTTGTAGAAGCGTTGATTGATGTAATTGGCACTGATGGTCATTTACTTATGCCCAATTCTCCAAATGCATCTTATCAATTGGCTTATATTCAATCAATTGCTGAATTTGATGTTTTGAATTCACCTTCAAAATTAGGGGCAATAAGTGAATATTTTAGATGCTTGCCTGATGTAAAACGAAGCGCACATCCAACGGAGCCAGTGTCCTGTTTGGGCCCTGAAAAGGAATATTTTGTTGATAATCACTTTGGAAACTTAACGCCTTATAATCAAAATAGTCCCTTTTATAAAGTAATTGAAAAAAGGGGGAAAATATTATATCTCGGCGTTACCTTAGACAATGCTGGAACTCATTTACATACCTTGGAGGATGCGATACCTGATTTTAAATTTCCAGTTTATTGGAATGAAATATTCGAAGTTAAAGTTCGCATGGAAGATAATTCAATCCAATACATGAAGACAAAAGTTCACAATCCTGAACAGAGCAAAAAAAGAAAATGCGATGGTTTGATTCCTTTGTTTGAATCTGAAGGTGTATTGTCTCAAGTTACAGTTGGAAATGCAAAATGCATGCTTGTAGACGCTAAAGGAATGTTTGAATGTATGAAAAAACATTACTTCGAAAATGGTGTTACAATGTATACACCTAATGGAAGTTAGGTTGCTATTTAATCCTTATTTTTGAAACTAAATTAAACATAATGCGAGTTTGGACAGCCATTAAGCAATAT
>CANHJY010000256.1 GCA_947461185.1 Flavobacteriales bacterium | reverse complement strand
GTCCTCCTTGAGACAGACCGCACGCACGAGGAACCCGCCTCTGAAAAAGATGAGGGGCTGCCTATTCATGTTCGATTGATGAACCGCAAGGTGACGGAAATCATCGAGCACAGTGAGTCGGCGTTCCATCGATTCCTTGGTCCAATTGAAGGGCGACCAAAGCGTTTGACTCTTGCTCGAATTTTTGAAGATGGCTCCGTGCACAAGTGCACACCATGGGATCCCTTCCTGCAGGGCAAAGCACACTTAGACATTCCGGTCGAGCGCCCGCCCCAGCAGAAGGTTTTGCGTGGTCAGCCAGGCGAAGCAACGCTCCAGCCCGTCATCCTGCCGCACGAGAGCAACGTCCCCGCTGAAACGTTTGCCTCGTTAGCACTCACCAACAGGAACCTGAACTCACTACAGGGCTTCTATGTCTACCGTGAAGAGCGTCTTATTGTTGCTGGTGACTGGCTCGGCCTCTATCCGCCAGAGATCCATTACTCCCTCGGCAGAATTGCCATCTTCCTGAGCAACGACAAAAACTCTGACAAGGTTTGGTCAATTAAGGTCAACAAAGACAGCGTGCAGATTCCAGACGCTGCCCGGCAAGAACTCGTACGAATTGCGAAGAGCACTCGTAAACGATCAAACGACGTCTTCCGCCGAAGTGGCCAAACTCGTGGGCAGAGAACAGACATTTCAAAAACGCTCGTCCCTCTCTGGGTCCAGAAACGTGTTGACCTCGATGGCGAGCGGTTCCTTCAGTTCAAACTCAATCGCACCCACCCACTCGTAAAGTTGGTCGTCAAAGAGCCTCAACGGCTTGGCGCGCTCCTCTCTTCCATTGAGGGGGGCATGCCATACGAAGCCATCAAGAATTTGATGAGCGACGGTGACAAGTTCTCGGAAGAATCAGATCCAACGGTTGCCCTCAGCCACCTAAAGGAGGTAATTGATGTCTTGGCCGGCGAGGATGAGAAGCCTTGCGACACCTTGACGAGGGTTGCCAAGGATGTGGCGCCATACAACAGCACGGCCTTCGCGGTAGCAGTAGGACTACTTCGCGCTGAACTTGGGTGCAAAACTCCGCGCCGGACGGTGGAGTAACGTGCCAAGTTTTGATTCCACCCGAGATGCACGCGTAGAAAACCTCGTTCGTCGCTACGTTGAGAACCATGGGCGGAAAGCCCGCGACGGAGAAACCATCCACAAGCTTGTCAAGCTCATCGCTGGCGGGCTCGACATCGAGTCCCCGCGCGAGCCTAATTATGTCTCTCTCGTCGCTGAAGCGTGCGAAAAGCTCGCCTTTGAGGTGCCCCACTTTCCACCCCCAGACCCCATTGGCGTAAGTGGCAAGGACGAGGACGGTGGCGATCAAGATGATCCTCCGCATTGGATCAACAAAGAGTATGCCTGGCCGAAGCAGGGCTATTGGAGTCGATACCGCCGATACTTGCTAGGCAAATTCTCGCCAGAGAAAGTTGATGCTTTGGACCGAACCACAGACGGAATTCTACGGTATCTGGGTAACCCTAAGTCGCGAAAAACCGAGTGGAAGCGATTCGGTGCGGTCATTGGTCAAGTCCAATCTGGCAAGACGGGCACATTTGTTGGCCTTCTGGCAAAGGCGATTGATGCTGGTTACATCCACATCATCGTGCTTTCTGGACTCCACAACAACCTGCGTGCCCAGACACAGATTCGAGTCGACGAAGGACTTGTCGGCGCAACGAACTACGACGGAAAGTGGGAAGACATTGGAGTCGGCAATCTTCCGGGCGAAGATTCCAAGGTGGACATCGGTAGCCCAGTCGTATTGACCACAGCACAAGATGCGGGCGACTTCGCCAGGAACTCACAAGGGTGGAGAGGCTCTGATCGACCGACGATCGTTGTCATCAAGAAGAATGTTGCCATTTTGAAGCGATTCAGAGAAGAGATGATGTCAGACGAAGGGACAAACACGCCTAAGTCAACATTGCCGGCGATTATCATTGATGACGAGGCAGACCAGGCGTCAGTCAACTCAAGGGGCGAGGATACGCCGACCGCCATCAATCGTGAAGTTAGGCAGTTGATGGATCTATACAAGAAGGCTTCCTACGTGGGATTCACCGCGACCCCATTTGCCAACATCTTCATCGACCCAGAGGCCGAGTTTGAAGACATCGTTGCCGGACGAAAGATTCCTGACTTGTACCCAAGGCATCTCATTCGACTCCTACAGCCCTCTGCTGAGTATTTCGGCCCGCGAGAACTCCTCGCATATGAAGGAGATGGGCCACGCCTCACGGCGCCTGCAGATGACTATGAGGACTGGCTTGCGCCAAAGCACAAGAAAACCGCCGTTCCCGGATCTGTTCCCGAATCGCTCAAGGATGCGCTCGCAGCGTTCATGATCGGCACCGCAGTCAAGCGGCTCCGCAAAGGCACTAAAGGTAAAGTTGGCTACGACCCCGAGATGAATGAGCACACCACCATGCTTGTGCACGTAACCCGATACAACGATGTGCAAGCAATCGTCCGTGACCAGGTACGGGCCGAGTTTGATCTGGCGAAGCATGAATTGCTTGGCGGAAACGCTTCAGGTCCGTGGTACCAGCGACTTGAAGAACAGTACTCCAGCATCGTTTCAATGGGCGAAGCCCTGCGCGACAACTTAGCACCGGATCTAGCGACGTGGCTGATCGGAAAGAGCTTCTCATTCAAAGATGCGGTCGCTCACCTACGTACAATTCTCAAGGAATTCGAAATTGAGGTCGTGAATGGAGAAGTGGCAGATGCACTTCGATATAGGAAGTCGCGAGAGCGAATCATCATTGCAGTTGGTGGCGACAAGCTCTCCCGTGGCCTAACGCTCGAGGGATTGACAGTCTCCTACTACCTGCGAAATGCCGCGAACTGGGACACCCTCATGCAGATGGGTCGATGGTTTGGCTACCGCGAACGCTACCTAGATCTTTGCCGCGTCTATATGCCAGCGACTCTTGAGAGCGCTTATGAGGAGGTGCTTGAAGCGATTGTTGACCTTGAGGACCAGCTACGGAAAGCTGACATTTCAGGCGAGGATCCCATTGATTTCTGCTTGGTCCTTGTAGGCTCTTCCATGGGGAAGATGCCTACCGGACGAATGGGCGACAAGAAGAAGATGTATCAGGTCGGCGGATATGGCGGTGGCTTGCTTCAAAAGCGAGTCCTCCCAATCGAGCCAGATAGCGAAGCATTCCGAAACG
>CANHJY010000255.1 GCA_947461185.1 Flavobacteriales bacterium | reverse complement strand
TTGGAAGTAATTTTTTCAGATCATCAAGAACATTAATTTCGTTAAAAGTGAGATACTTCAAAAACATTATTCCGAATCCTATTACTGCCCCAAACATTACAAAAGTGGTGTATATCAGCTTTCTATTCGGAGAAACTGGAGTACCGCTTACCGAAGGTCGGGTGAGAATTCTGTTATTAGAGGCATAACCTGCCTCTGAAATGGAATAAAGAACTTTTTTCTCGGTTAAAAGGCTGAAATACTTCTCATTTAAATCTTGAATGTTTTTTAATCGACTAAATTCCATTTTCTTTTCTGGAAGCTGGTAGTATTCACCTTCAAAGTTTTGGATTTTAGACCCCAAAATCTTTCCGGATGTTAAAAGTCTGTCGAGAATTACGTTAACACTTTTACGAATCGTTGACAATTTAGATTGAATACGCGAATTTATTGTAACAACTTCATTATGATCTTCTGTAACACGAAAGAGTAGATCTTCTTTCTTTTCGAGCATTTCATGAAGATCTGTGAGTTGCAAACTTAAAGATTGTTCGTAGCTCTTTCCGAGCATCTCAGGTATTAAACGATAAACTTCTAATCTATTGGGTTCAGATTTCAATTTGATATTAATACTGTTTAAGGTTCTAATTTCATCTTCAATAATAAAGAGCTCATCTTGAAGTTTAGTTATATTGTCAGAAAGCGATGTACTTACATTTTCTGGATCTGGTAAATTCGATTTTCGCTGATATTTCATTAAACTATCCTTGGAATTTTTTAGTTCTAAGGATAAGGAGTCTAATTGCTGATCAATAAATGATAAGATGTTATCTGAACTTTTCTTTTTGTTCTCCTGGTCATACTCAAAAAACGCATCTGCAACACTTAGTGTTATGTCATGACAGAGCTGTGCGTTATTACTTCGAAATTTAACTTGAATTGTTTTTGCGATTGGGTCCAAAGCCTGTACAGATAAACTCGGTAACATTCTCGAGGCAAAAGATTCAATGCTATTAAATGTAAAATATAACTCATTTTCATCTGCATCTTCCTTGAAAAAATTTAGGTTGTCAGATTTAACTACTAAATCAAAATGCTTTGTTTTAATGTGACTTCCTATTTTTCCTTTGGCGTTTTCTTGTTTTCCTCGGCAAGCATAACTCAATTGAACTAAGTTTCCATCAAACTCAACATTAATGGGAACATTTATGAGTGAGGAGTCATTTAATGCATAAGGCTGAACATTGAAACTGCTCGAATTGTAACGTTCTTCCGTGAGCAGCTGCCCTTTAGAAAATAAACTGACGTTATAGTTAATTTTACTAACCGCCTGTTCAAATAAAAATTGGGACTTAAGCAATTCTACTTCAGAAGAAACACCATCTTTACTTTTGGCGTTCACATTTTCGAGTTCCAAAATTTCCTTGGCATTATCTTGATTAACAATTTGAAGTACCAAAGTTGATTCGTAAACAGGCTTCGTATATCGTAAGAAAAAATAGGCTAAAGTTGAAAATAAGATAATAAACAACAATGGCCACCACCAATAACGTTTAAGGATGGTTCTGAAAATGGAAGGATCAAAATCCTTATTAATGATTAAACTTTTATTACTCAATTTTTAATTCGTTATGACAGTATAAAGGATCACCAAGTTCGATAAAATGGCTACTATGGGTGCGATATCTTTAATCACTTCTTTTGCTAAATCATCATTGGGTTCAACATAAATATAATCATTCGCTTGAACAATCATATCTACATATTTTAAACCCTGAACAGTAGATAAATCCAATTGGTATATTTTTCTTTCTCCGTTTTCTTTTCGAATGATTTTAACCGTGTTCGCCTTTCCTCTTTCTGCAATTCCTCCGGCCGATGCAATAACTTCCATTAGCGTGGTATTGGCATTTGCCAAAGGAATGACCTTTGCATCACCGCCTCCGCCAGGAAAAATGATTACCCTTTGATTTGTTACCTTGACTTGCACAAATGGATCTTTGTATTGTGATGAAAATAATTTAACGAGTGTGTCCTCAAATTGCTCCACCGTCGCGTTTTCAGCATTTACTAGGCCAACTACAGGCAGTTCAACCTTGCCATTGGATCGAACCACGTATTCTCCTCTGTCTACTTTATCGGAAACCGTATTATCTATACCACTCATTGATTCAATCAACTTGCTTCCATTATTGGTGTAAATTTTAAAGCTGATTTTGTCGTCAATAGATATTCTGTAATCAGCGACCGGAAACATGGGTATTGAATCTTTTATAACTGCTTCTCCTTTTGGAGTTTTAAACATAATATTACTGTTTACTCCGCAAGATTGAATTAGCAATAGGGCTACTATTAAACAAAATAAGTGTTGGGCAAATCTCGACAGCATTTATAATTTATTATTAAGTAATGTCTTGTAATAATCTTCCATATTTTTGACCAATGTAGAATAATCAAAATTTTCCTTTACGAAGTTCCATCCATTTTGTGACATTTTTTGCCTTAATTTTTCATCCTCGATTAAATCAAATAATTTATCTGCAAAAAGTTGCGTGTCATTTTTAGGGACTAAGAAGGCTGTTTCATTTAATTGAACAACATCTCTAACGCCGCCGACATCAGTTGAAACAATGGGAATATTAGCTGCTTGTGCTTCAATTAAACTCACAGGTGTGCCTTCATTGTTTGAAGTTAAACAAATAATATCTATTGCAGCATTGAAACTCGCAATATCTGTAATCCAAGAAGTCATTATAATTCTGCAATGCTCACCGAATGATTTACTTTTAATTTGACCTTCGATATTTGTTCGTTCAGCGCCATCTCCTACAATAAATACGACAATTTTTTTACTGGTTTTTTGGGCAACTAATTCGATAGTATCCAAAAACATAGTATGGTTTTTAATCGGTGCTAATCTTCCAACAATTGCAACAGCTATTTCGTCACTATTAATTTTCAAATTATCTCTTAATTCATCTCTACGGGAAATGGCATTGTTGAATTTGGATAAATCAAAGCCTAGTGAAATAACTTTAACTTTTTGTGATTCAGCAATATTGTGAAGGTCGACCAATTCTTCTTTTTGTAAATTTGAAATGGCAATTATACCATCTGATTTTTTTGCCAAACGTCTTTCGATTGACTTGAAGATAAATGTTTTGATTCGCCCGAAGTAGGAGTGAAACACATGTCCATGAAATGTATGAACGACAACTGGAACTTTTAAAGAAAAGGCAGCTTTTCTTCCC
>CANHJY010000254.1 GCA_947461185.1 Flavobacteriales bacterium | reverse complement strand
TTAACGATTCTTGGGTCTTCAATACCAGCTGATTCATAAGTCGCTGTTGGAACAAGAAAGGGTTCTTCTTTTCTGTAGGCAATGGTTGTAGGATTAATCAGTTCGGCATAACCTAAGCTTGAGTAGTTACCTACAGTTGTCGCACGATAAAGCATTTTGATTTTTCCATCATGCACAAAAACACCTGGATTGAAAACACCAAGATTTTCAAATCTATTTTCAGTTTTTTCTAAAAGTTGATGTTTGATTAATTCAATCGCCATAACAATTTTAAGTGCAAGATATCTTCGATTTGAACGGTATTTAAAATAAATCAATGGGGTATAAGGAATTTTCAATTGATCTTCAATACATCATTGGAGTATGCCTTTTTTAGTTCAAATAACCTCGTTGAAAAATGACATATATCAATTGAATTCAAAGGATTTGTGATAATTAATTTCACTTAATTCGTTTCAATTAAATTCTTTTAAAAAATGACGAAAATTTTGATAATTGATGACGATAAAGCTTTCCGTCATATAACAGCCGAAGTTTTGAGGGTGGCAGGTTATGAAGTTGAATTAGCGCCAGATGGAAAAACAGGCGTTATTATGGCGCAATCCACAATTCCCGATCTCATTCTTTGTGATATTCGAATGACTGATTTAGACGGGTATGGAGTGCTCAAAATATTATCAAAAGAGTTGGACACGGCTGCTATTCCCTTCATATTCATAAGTTCTCAAAAAGACAGTTCCTCGATTAGGAAAAGTTTATTTCATGGTGGAGATGATTACCTAATAAAACCGATACAGTCTTCAGAACTAATAGAATCAGTTGAAAAACGCTTAAAGCGCATTCAACTTTGGAAGGCAAATTCTAGTGAAAATTCGGTAAACAAATTTTTCAAATACAAGCCCATTGCATCATTCCTATCTGAATTCTTCGCTGATAGAAAACTGAAAGCCCTAAAAAAGAAAGATAAACTGTATTATGAAAATGATTTTGCCAATCATGCCTATTATGTTATTTCTGGAAAGATTAAGACGATAAAAACAGATAGTTACGGCAAAGAATATGTCACAGACCTATTTTTACCAGGGAGTCTTTTTGGTTTTCTTCCTATTAAAGATAACGGGGAACATCAAGATACAGCAGTTGCAATGGAGCCATCAGTTCTTGCCATTGTTCCTAAACATGAATTTGTCGACTACCTGAAAAGAGAACCCTCATTTTCATTTGCCCTTATGCAATTGATGTCTGAAAATATTGCAGAAAAAGAAAATCGCATGCTACAGTTGGCTTATGCAACCGTAAAAGAACGAGTAGCGGAAACATTACTGTTTTTCCATAGTCAACCTGAGGTGAATGCAATAGAAAATATTTCCAGAGATGATTTAGCCAGTATTATTGGCACTACAAAGGAATCTCTTGTTCGGGCTTTATCAGAATTCAAAAAGGACGGAAGTATTAGTGCGTCTAGCAAGGAAATCGCAATAAATGATATCAAAACATTACGTCGATACAGCTCTTTTATATCGAGTTGATAGATATCAATAATAAGTATGATAAATGGTTTTTGAATTCAATGCAATCCGCTTTTAATTTGTCTTAAATCAAATTAATGTTTAACAAAAAAAGAATCCAATGAAAGTTAAAGAAATTATGACAGCCAATGCATTAAAGTATTGTACACCTGAAACCAATATTCACAATGCGGCGCAATCTATGCGTGAAGCTAACTGCGGCGCACTTCCAGTTGTAGATAGAAATAAAAGGGTATTAGGAATTGTAACCGATAGAGATATTTGCCTCTCGTTAGCTCAAAATACCAATAAAGCAATCGAGCATCGCACCGTAGGTGAAATTATGACCCGAGATGTTAAGACAATTCGCGGTACTGAAGATGTTTCTGAAGCATACAGAAAAATGAGAGAGCGTAAAATAGGAAGACTTCCAGTTGTTGATGAACAGGGAAGCCTGGAAGGAATTGTTTCTTTAAATAAGCTTTTGAATGTTTCTGTCGAAAAAGGAAAAGAAGCAGTTGGAGATGTGCATGCAGCAGGAGAAAATTTGATGAAAACGCTTCAGGCAGTCTCTAAAAGAAGAGAGGCGAAATTACCATCGGCATTGTAATAAGAATTTAAAATCTACGGGATAGCACTTTTGCTACCTCTTTAAAAGACCATTGGGTTTCAATGGTCTTTTATCAAAAATATACACCTATGATTAATGAGGAACTTATTTCGTTAATTGATTATTCAGCACCATACTGTGTTTCAATTATTTCTCCTGTGCATAGCCGATCTCCTGAAAGGCAACAGGATCATTTGGTTATCCAAAAAGCTGTTGAGGCGGCAAAAACCTTAATCAAGATGAAAGCCAATAGAAAAGATAAATCTGCCGATTTATTGATTGAAAGGCTCGAAGATGCCTATCGTCAAATTGATTTTATTCATCTTAAGAAAGGTATTGGAATCTTCGTCGGTTCTGAAATGGGCAAGGTGGTTCATTTTCCTTTCGATGTTCATCAGAAAATCGCAGTGAATAGTAGCTTTGCCGCACTCGAACTTTTTTATTATCTGTACCGCGAAAAAACATATAAATTACTTGCCGTTCGACAACATGCTGTCCATCTATTTAATGGCTATGAAGAGGTTTTGAGTGAGGTGATGAACGAAGATTTCCCATCCATTTATGAGGAGGAATTCGAATATACACATGCTTCAAAAATTGTTTCCCATGGAAGCACAGTCATGAAACAATATGAAAAAGATACGCATCAATTGCAGGAGATAAGACAGAAAGAATTTTATAGAAAAACGGATGATCTCCTCACTAAATATATTAACCAGGATGAAGTTGTGATGCTATCAGCTGGTACAAATGAAATGAGCAATTTTAAGTCTGTATCACAGCATAAAAAGTTGATAGATGGCGAACTTTTAGGAAGCTTTGCTTTTAAGGATAATTTTACCTTAGGTAAAAAGGCCTGGGATAAACTTCAAGAAGTAGCACATTTCAAAATGGACCAAATGATACTTCAATTTCAAGAGCTTATTGGAAGGAATTTGGCGGTATTTGGTTTACAACAAGTAATTCATGCCGCAGAAGAAGCCAAAGGAAGAAATTTACTAATCGACAAAGATTTTAACTTTTTAGGTCATGTAACAGCAAATGGATTAGCATATCACCCTGGAACACGGTCAAAAGATAAAGAGCATTTTGTAGTAAACGAGGTGTACGAGCGTATCCTTCGTTTGGTTAGAAAAAGTGG
>CANHJY010000253.1 GCA_947461185.1 Flavobacteriales bacterium | reverse complement strand
AGTATTGCTCAAGAAAAGAAATTCAAGTATTGACATTTCAGGTACTGAGGTAAATCATGTTAAAATTCTCCGCAATATCCTTGAGAATGAGCAAAATGTGAATGGCAGTCAAATGGCTCGTTTGGAAAAAAGACACCGCACTGTTGGAGGAAATGCCATACGTGCTGCGGTGCTTGGTGGAAACGATGGGTTGGTTTCCAATTTCAGTTTGGTAATGGGAGTTGCAGGTGCTAGCGCAAATCAAGATAATGTCGTTTTAGCTGGTACAGCAGGGTTATTGGCAGGAGCTTTGTCGATGGCTCTAGGGGAGTGGATTTCTGTAAAAAGTTCTCAAGAATTATATGAAAATCAAATGCAACTCGAATTGGAAGAATTGGAATTGAATCCTGATGGTGAGAAAAAAGAACTGAAACTAATATACATGTCCAAAGGAATTCCAGAGGATCAAGCTGAAATCATGGCCGATGATATTATGAGGGATAAAGACAAGGCCCATCAAGTTTTGATAAGAGAAGAACTTGGGATTCAGCCTGAAGAATTGAAAGGAAGCGCAATGGAAGCTGCATTGTCTTCTTTTGTACTTTTCGCTGTTGGTGCAATAATCCCTGTTTTTCCTTTCTTTTTCTTAAATGGATGGTTAGCAATAACCGTTAGCGCTGTCGCTAGCGCATTTGGACTCTTTTTAATTGGTGCCGCAATTACGCTTTTCACAGGAAAAAATATCTGGTTCTCAGGATTTCGACAAGTATTTTTTGGATTATCAGCTGCAGCAATTACCTTTGGCATAGGAAAGCTGATAGGATTTTCAGTTTCTTAATTATTAACTTTTAAATTTAAAATCATGAATGACGCTCACTTCCATCTCGTTATCAATCATTTACCTATTATTGTTCCGATAGTAGGAGCAATAGTTCTGATTATTGGATTATTATTTAATCAAGAAGTAGTTAAGCGCGTCGCATACCTATTGTTTATTTTAGGGGCAATCGCGACATTTCCAACAATGAATTCAGGTGAGGGAGCAGAAGAAATCGTGGAACATTTACCTGGAATTTCTGATGATCTTATTCATGAACATGAAGAAAAGGCAGAGTTCTTTGCCATACTTAGTTATCTACTTGGAGTAATTGCTATTGTTGCATTGTGGGTGAGTTGGAAACGTAAAAAATATGCAACAATGACAAGTGCATTGGTTTTGGTTTTTTCGATTGTCGTCCTGTTTTTTGGAAGCCAAACTGCAACATCAGGAGGCGAGATTAGTCATCCTGAAATTCGAGAAGGCTTTAAAGCTGCTACAGATGATGACCATGACGAGGCTGGGGAATCCGAGGAAGAAGATTAATTTATTCAATATTTAATGTAGCTTCCCAAGCTTGTGTGTTTTTGCAATAATCGGAGGCTACTACTTTGAATTGATGTTTTCCTGAGAAATTCTTTGGTATTTCAAAACCAATTGTGTCACTTTTATTATCAAAATAAACAGGTTTCCAAATTCCATCAACATACAAATCATAAGATTCAATTGACGTTGTTGCGTCTTGGATTTTCCAAGCAATTTGGGACCTTGAAATTTTCTGATTTTTGATGTTGAAATTATAAGCAATAATTGTCGGAGCTGTTTTATCTTGGTTCAAAGAGAAAGCGCCAAGATATTCAGACGCTGCTGTAATCCATCCATTCAACAATTTTGAATTTAATGCCTTTTTTACACCACCTGATGTAATGACCTGCACGTAGTATTTTTCAGAATCGATTTCTGGTGATTTTATGGCAACAGTGATTGTTTTTTGAATGGGCTGTTTGGCATCACCAATTGAAAAAGGAGCTTTAAGTGACAGATTTTTTAAAACGGGTTCGTAGAAAGTGTTTTTGGAAATCAAGAACCGAATTTTTTCATTTTTATATGTATAGGAAGAATCTGGGAGTAAATACTTTTCAGCGGGAAAGATGTCGCTGCATGACATAAACGAAGTACTATCTGCTTGAAATTTTAAGTTTAATGTGGTCTTATTATTTTCGAAGTCTTTGGCACTGAAAACTAAATGGTAAACCTTTTTCGCCTCGACTTTTTTTATTCCATTTTGATCGCATGGATAGATGTCAAGTGGATTTTCTTCAGTTCTGAATGTTTTTTGAAAATGTCGTTTTTCATTTGTAAAGGCGGAATAATCCATATGACTATTGATATATCTGGAATCAATAAAGTCTATACTATCAATTGCCTGACAAAATTCAAGCTGGTCATCAATTTCTAATCGCGTTGCGTAAATACCACAAAGATTAGATTCCCCATCGAAAAGATCTTGCATTTCAAAGGAGAATCCCATATAACCATCTTCACAAAGAAAATTGGATTGGATGGACATCGTGTCAACTGCGGTAATTTGTCCATTATTTTTATTTGGAAGTGATAATTTTTGAATCTTCCCGGGTATGATATAGCCTTCTTGAGTCAAACTGTATAATCTTAAAGAATTTATTTCTGGTGAAATATGATCTGCGATTTCAAATCCAAACAATAATGGATTCAATGCTTTTTGAGTTTCTGTATTTCTAATTTCAAAATGTAAATGTGGCCCTTGGGAATGACCTGTATTTCCTGAATAGGCTATTAATTCTCCATATTCGACTTGGATTTCATTAACCGTAAAAAAAACATCAATTTCATTTTCTCCTTGTTCAATTTGTAGCATCTGCATAACACTGTCAATTACAGCGTTGAATTTAGAACAGTGAGCATAAACACTTGTCAATCCATTTGGATGGTTTACATATACGACTTTTCCATATCCATTGGGCGAAATGCGCACTCTTGAAACATATCCCTTATCAATTGAAAATATTGGGTAGCCTTCTGTTTTATTGGTTTTAAAATCTAAACCCATGTGAAAATGATTGCTTCTTAATTCTCCAAAATTTGCAGATAATTTTAGCGGAATATTCAAGGGTGAATGGAATGATATAGCATTATGCTGACCGTAAATTGTTATCGTGCAATAAATTGAAAAACAAATAAGAAGAAAGGTTTTTTTCATGACACAAAATTAACCCAACATAATATTGTTAGGAAAGAATTAGAGAAATTTATTGCCGATTATGAAGAAATACTAACTTTGTATAAAGTCTCGAAAAATGAATGCACGAATTCAACAAATCATAGAGGAGATAAAGGCTAAAAGTCTTTCTATGCATGTTGTTTTGCAAAATGAACGTGCAAAAAGTCTAAATCAGCAATTAGAAATAGACAGTTTAAAAGTGGAACTTGATGATTT
>CANHJY010000252.1 GCA_947461185.1 Flavobacteriales bacterium | reverse complement strand
GGAAGAAAGAGTGCCGATTTCATCAAAGCGAAGAAAAAAGTGAAAGTGGGAGTTGGAGCCTATAATGTGGATACTGAAATTTATTCCTATACTTCTTCCGACGATAAGGGTGATTTCAGCAGATCTATTGCATCAAAAATTAATGTTCCAATTGGTGGTAGCAGTCCAACAGTACTGGTTATCAAGAAAAACAAGAGTATTCTCGAGAACCTAATTCTATGGTTAAATCAATTCGCCGATGATGTTAATGGTGAGCGAAAAATCATAAATGTACCTCTGTTGGTAATCGATGATGAAGCTGATAATGCATCTGTAAATTCAGGAACAGAAGAAGATGTAAAAACGATCAATCGATTGATTCGAACACTTTTGAATCTTTTTAATCGAAACACTTTTATTGGTTATACAGCAACACCTTATGCCAACCTGTTCATCCCGTCTTCATGGAGTGAGGATCTTGAGTCAAATGTGAAGGATCTTAAATTGAAGGTTGGAGAGGATTTGTTCCCACGAGATTTTATCGTTAACATTCCGCCCCCGTCCAATTACATTGGGGCAAAACAAGTTTTTGGATTTGTTAATGATAATACGGGAGAAGAGCATGAAGGGTTGAGTATTATCCGCTATGCTGAAGACCAAGAGCCTTATTTCCCTAAGAAGATCAATAAGGACAACAAAGATGACCTTCCAGATGATATTCCAATATCTTTAAATGAGGCGATAAAAGCGTTTATTCTTACAAATGCCATAAGACGCGTTCGTGGGCATGAAAAAAAGCATTCTTCAATGCTTGTACACGTCGCTTTGCGTGTTCAATGGATTGATAGAGTTGCATGGTTAGTAAATGAAAAGTTGAGATCTTATAAAAATCAGATTAAATCAGGCCAAGGAAATATACTGAATGAACTTAAGGAGCTTTACGAAAGAGATTTTGTACCAACAACAATTGAAGTAAAGGAAAATATGCTTTATCACGATCCCAAAGTAAAAACTCATAACTGGGAAAAGTTAAAGGAGCAATTGATTCCGGCAGTATTAAAAATAGATGTGCGCGCAGTTCACGGTGTAAAAAACACAAGTGGATTGGAATACGACAACATTCAAGAATTAAACTATGATGATTACAAAGAAAATGGTCTTTGTGTTATTGCAATAGGTGGAAATAAGTTAGCTCGGGGAATTACACTTGAAGGTCTTTCTATAAGTTATTACCTGAGAACCACCAGGATGTATGATTCACTGATGCAAATGGGCCGGTGGTTCGGATATCGTCCAGGGTACGTTGATCTATGCCGTTTATACACTACTTCAGAATTAGTCAATTGGTATCAGCATGTTACTATGGCGACCGAAGAGATGAGAGCTGATTTTGATGAAATGGCATCAAACAATTTGAGACCACAGGACTATCAACTAAAGGTAAGGACTCATCCAGGAATGCTAATGATAACATCATTGGCTAAAATGCGTGAACACGAAAAAATTACGATTGGTTTTTCTGGTAAGCTTATCCAGACATATGCCTTTCATAAAGATCATTTATCAAGTAATTACCAGGACTTCAAAAATTTGTTGGGCAGACTTAAGGATCCGAAAGAGATCAAAACAAATAGCGGTGCAACGAATGCTTTACTTTGGGAAAATGTTAATAGTGAATTGATCGGTGACTTTTTATCAACTTACAGAAACAATTATCATAAGTTCGAGATTGTTAAATCTTACATTGAAAGACAAAACCAATCTGATCTGTTCAAAGAATGGAATATTGCTGTTTGGGTCAATTCTAAAAATTCAAACAAATCAATTCTGAAATGGTCAAGTGGGTCGTTCGAAGGTGGGCTAGTAACAAGAACTTTGCAAGGTGATAATACTTCAGAATTAATTGTCGGTGGTGGGAAAAACGCAATATTGGCTAAGGAACAGCGTATTGTTGACCTAGATATTTCGAGGGATACTTCCGAGGATGAAATTAGAGTAATCAGAAAGAATCTTTCTAAACCTTTATTGGTTATAATGCCAATAGATCCAAGTACCTATAACATTGATAAAACTATACCAATTATTGGGTTTGGTATTGTTTTCCCATTAATCGACAAGGAAAATAAATTTGAGTACGCTGCAAGACCATTTCGCGATTATGAAGAGGAATTGCAACAAAGTGATGATCCGGCAGATGAAGAATAATCTCAACGAAATATGGACAAAGCAGTATGATGCCGGCGGTAATCATATTGAAAGGCAGCAGATACAATTAAAAAATGGTCTGATTTGCTTCGTTGGTACAATTAGCGTATCAGGTTCAAGATTATTCCAAATTCAGATTAACAAGAGAATTCCATTTGATGACAACTATTTGAAGCGTTTTCATGGGGTTGAAGTAAGAATGATCTCCGGAGGTAATGAATTCAAATACATTTCGATCATTCTCTCTGATACCGAGCTCTTGGATGTGTTTTCAATGTTCATTGAAGATTTGGTTCAAGCACTTGAAGATTTGACTGACGAAATTGACGTTCCAAATTGCGTCAACAGAAAGATAAGTAATTGGGCTCGGCTGTTTGCTAAATTATCTGGGCAACTACTTTCAAGAGAAGTTCAACGGGGACTTTATGGTGAGCTCACTGTTCTTTTTGACATTCTCAAATTTTCTCATGATCATGTTAAATGCATCGGTTCATGGACAGGTCCAGAGGGCACGAATCAAGACTTTTCGAATGGATCAACTGCACTCGAAGTTAAAACGACAAAGGCCACTGCTCCTTCTGTAAATATTTCTAATGAATTGCAGTTGGACTGGACAGCACTTTCAAATTTGTATTTAACTGTAATACATGTAGATGAGATAAATAATGGTTCGGATACATTGGAAAAATTAATTGTTCAAATTAAAGAGCGGATAAGCAATCAGCCAAACCTTTTAATGTTGTTCGATGATAAATTAGATCGCGCAGGAATTCCTTTGGGTGAAGAAGCAAATTATAACAAAATTGGTTATGTAATCCGTTCAAAGAAATTCTATAGAATACAGGATGGTTTTCCTGTGTTGATTAATTCCACAATTAATGAACCGGCGATTCATAATGTTAAATATCAGATAGATGTTTCATCTTTTGAAGACTTTGAAACAGATTTTGAAACGATTAAGAAGGATTTTATATGACTTCAATGAAAGAACATACAGATTTTGAATTAGAACAGTTTGTTCATGATTTATATCACGAAGTGAACTCTCTTGCATTTTCAGATGCCGATGGTGCATCAAAAGAAGAAAAGTT
>CANHJY010000251.1 GCA_947461185.1 Flavobacteriales bacterium | reverse complement strand
TTATGGAATTAAAATCACATTACAAGATCGCGAGAAATTTTTCGATAGAAGTTGGAGAACGGTTATACTTCATCTGGATGGTTATTCAAGACCTATTGAAGTTAATGTTGCCAAAGCATCTTTTTGGAATAGAACCTGTGGAGAATTAATAAGTCAAGAAATTGGTTTATGGCTTCAAAGAAATAATGCTGAAACTTGGCCGCCAAGAAGACCCCATCGAGTAATAATGACTGTTATTGGTGAGCGAGAATTTAAAGTGGAACTAATTTAGTTAGGAAATGGAAGTCCTTTATAGACGCATTGAAACTTTACTTCAAGGAATAACTCAAATACCTTTACAAAACGGAAATTTCTATCGATATCTTGGACCAGTAACTACAACAATAAATGGCAATAGGTTTCCTGCTTTTTTGTACGAAATAAGTCCAAATAACCAAAAACGGGTATCTATTAATTTAATTCACTCGATGTATGAACAAACATTGAGAACAGGCACCATTCCACCGAGAGCAGAAATATTTGTTTTATTTCCATTTGAACTTTGTTCACGCCCTTGCAATTATACAGTTGCCGAATTTATTGTTGAGCAATTAATTTTAGGTGATCTTAGAATTCAAAAATATTAAAAACTAATTTCAGATATTTGAAGGTCGTCAAAAAAACCGCCGAGTAGAGTTTGTGATTTCGTTTGAATGATCTTCTTAATTCTTGTCTAATTTGATTAAAATCTCTGGAAGAAATTCATTGAGTTTTGAAAATGCAAACCATTTCTTACCAAGGTCTTTTAGCGAAGCGCCAATATGATATAATTCCTTTTGGTCAAGAATTAGAAATCGGTCGTGAGCTGTTTTCAGCGTTTTGATTTCGATAGATGAGTATTGCCTATTGTGTTTTGTCAAATCCAATTGCAATTGCTCAGTAATTTTTTGGGTATAAATGACCGCTTTACATTCCGGATTCCTTTTGCTAAGTATTAATAAAGTTGTTTCGTCAACGTAGTTATCAATAAGAATAATTGACTGCGTTGCGCTTTTAATCAGTTCGCTGAAAAAAACATACGCATCAAACAATTGCCCTTCAAAGAAGATGCCTTTTGTGTGTTTCAGTTTTTGCGATTCAAGCGAATCCAAGATCTCCTCTAACTTATTATCAAAATGAATTTGTTTTTGTTCGACTTGTAACAATCTGTCCAAAAAATTTTGATTTTGATTTAATACATGTCGAATTTTCACGAATGCCCTGAAAATATTAATACTAACATTTGCCGCTTTTTTACTTTTTAACACGCCAGAAAGCGCTGCAACGCCTTGCTCTGTGAATACAAATGGATTTGAGCCACCAAAATGTTTTCTCGAAGGTATCGCATTTTGCGTTACCATTAATTCAACTTCATAATCATTTAATTGAAAGGTGAAATCATCAGGGAATCGATCAGGATTTCTTTTTACTTGTTCCCGAAGTCGAATTGTTTTTATTTCATAAAATATCGCCAAATCTTTATCTAGCATAACTTGAATACCACGAAAAGATAAAATTTTTGATTCTATGTCGGTTATTGTTATTAACTCCATTTATTAGATTTTATAAATTTCCATATTGAAGATACGAAATATAATGATTACTTTACAATCATTATCTTGATTATTAATTCGTATATTTAGTTTAAAATGAATATATGAAGAAGGAAATAGTTGTTAAGGGGATATCATTGACTTTGTTCAAAATAAACAATGATGACTTTGTCTCGATATCAGATATGATTGAGGCTAAAGATGGGAATTACTTTATATCAGATTGGCTTAGAAATATAAATACAATCGAGTTTCTTGGTTTTTGGGAAAGGGTAAACAATCCAAATTTTAATTGTGGCGAATTCGACATAATTAAAAGTAAAGCGGGGTTGAATAGTTATCGTTTAAGAATCAAAGATTGGGTTAAAAAAACAAATACAATTGGAATTTTGATAAAGCTGGCAGATATGGTGGAACATACTCTCAAATTGACATTGCATTAGAATTCGGAATGTGGATTAGTGCTGAATTTAAAGTTTACTTAATCAAAGAATTCAAGAGACTTAAAGAAGCCGAAACCAATCACCAAAATCTTCAATGGTCAGTGCAACGAATGATTTCTAAAATCAATTATCATATTCATACAGATGAAATCAAAGAAAACTTGATTCCAATAACATTAACTAAGGAACAAGTAGCAATTGTTTATCCCACTGAAGCAGATTTGTTGAATGTCGCCTTGTTTGGCATGACCGCCCAACAATGGAAGAATCAAAATCCGAAATCAGAAGGAAATCTGCGTGATCAGGCAACACTTGATCAATTGGTTGTTTTGAGTAACATGGAAAGCATTAACGCTTTATTAATTCAACAGGGAATTTCGCCTCAGGAAAGAATCTTACAATTAAACCAAGTGGCAATTTTTCAAATGAAATCGTTGATGACTGCGAAAGGTTTGAAGCTCTTGAATAACAATTTACATTGAATTTACACTAGGTTTCTGTTTGTCTTCATTATATTTAATATAGGTTCATCAAAAAAAACGCCGAGTAGAGTTTGTGATTTCGTTTGAATAACGGTAAACCATTAAAATGGTTGGGGGATGGATTGGTGGTACATTTTGAGAATTAATAATCGTATCAAAGATTTTGTTATTCGCTCTTCTCCGCAGCGAATAACATCATGATTAATACCAATCAAATAAATCGCTGCTATCGTTTTTGTGATTGGATTTTATAATTCTTGCTCCAAATACTTTGCGGTATGTGAGGAGTTTTTGAATTTCTTAACCAGCACTTCTGGAGTTCCTTTAGCAATTATTTCTCCACCAAATTTCCCGCCTTCAGGCCCAAGGTCAATTACGTAATCGGCAACCTTCACAACATCCAAATTGTGTTCGATAACCAAAACGGTATTGCCTTCATCCACCAAACGCTGCAACACATCCAACAGCATTCGAATATCCTCAAAATGTAACCCAGTTGAAGGTTCATCCAATAAATAGATGGTTTTTCCCGTGCTTTTCTTTGCTAATTCTGAAGCAAGTTTTATGCGTTGTGCCTCACCTCCAGATAAGGTTGTCGATGGTTGCCCAAGAGTAATATAACCTAATCCTACGGAATAAAGTGTCTGTACAACACGTGCGATTTTTGGAATGGATTCAAAAAATGGAACGGCTTCCTCTACCGTCATATTTAATACATCCGAAATTGATTTTCCTTTGAATCGAACCTCTAATGTTTCACGATTGTAGCGTTTTCCCTGACAGG
>CANHJY010000250.1 GCA_947461185.1 Flavobacteriales bacterium | reverse complement strand
GTTATAAATGATTCCTCTAAAGTACCTAACGAACAAGTTAACGAAATAATAAATTTCGCTAAGACTTTTATGGGTACGCCATATAAATGGGCTGGATCAACACCTTCAGGTTTCGATTGTTCGGGTTTCATTTCTTATGTTTTTGGAAATTTTGGATTCAGTTTAGTTCGAACCAGTACCGGAATGGCTGAGTTAGGTGAAACAGTTAAACTTGCTGAAATTCAGCCTGGTGATTTAATGTTTTTTAAAGGCAGGGATGTTAACTCATCAAGTGTTGGGCATGTTGCCATGGTCGTTGAAGTTTCTCCTGATGTTATTAAGTTTATTCATTCTTCTTCTTCTCGTGGTGTAGTAATTGACAATTTTAAAACAAGTAAATACTATATTCCCAGGTTTATTAAAGCTAAGAGGCTCGATTACGGAGTACCTTCAGAGTGATTTAACCTAACTCATATTTTCTTCGTAACTTCCGAAAGTGGAATCAGAATTTGATCTAAAATTTAATGAACGCCGGCAATGGCTTTTTATCGTGCTTGTAGGTTTGTTTATAACAAGCGCAGTTACTGCAGAATTAATTAGTAATAAATTAATTGAAATTCCTTTAATTTTTTCTTTTGGAGACCAAGAAATAGGTCCTTTTACGACAATAGTTGGTGTTATTCCATGGCCTATTGTGTTTATTCTAACTGATTTAATGAATGAATTTTATGGTGAAAAAGCGGTGAGGCGCGTTTCATGGATTACAGCTGCATTGATTACCTATTGCTTCATCATTGTAGGTTTAGCTTTAAATTTTCCTGCTAAAGAAATTCCTGGTTCTAATCTGGCTACCGACGCTGAATTTACAAAGGTTTTTGGTCAGGCTCAAATGGTTATTGTTGGAAGTATTGCTGCGTTCTTACTTTCTCAATTGTTGGATGCAACTTTATTTCATTGGATTAAACGAAAGACCGGCAATAAATACATATGGTTAAGAAGTACAGGAAGTACTGTTATTTCTCAGTTTTTTGACACTGTGGTGGTTTTATATATTGGGTTTGTTTTACCAGGTAATTTATCAATGACCGATTTTTGGAATGTCGCCCCAACGAATTATATATTAAAGTTGTTGATTGCGATTTCTTTGACTCCGTTAATCTATCTTGGACATTATTTGGTTAAAAGATATTTGAATATCAAGTCTTAAGTTGCGCTTTTGCGTCTGTACAAGTGCCAAATAGTATATCCCAGACCAAGTGTGGCAAATCCTGTAGCAACAAGGAAGGCTAAAGTAACAGTTTCGAAGGTGTTGTTATATGTCAACAAAGTTGAAGCTGATCCCAGCATAATTCCAAATTCTAGAGCGATGAACATGGTGCCTGCTCCAACACCTCTTCTTGATTCAGGAGATAAATCTGCGGTCCATGCAAATAATGTTGGGCTAGTTATTCCGGTAGCAATTCCGAAAACTAATGATGCAATAGTATATGCCGTAGCTGATTTAGCATAACCTATTAAAAGCATACTAATTATTAGGAATGAAATGCCAATAATTAAGGTTTGGCGTCTTCCAATTTTATCCGATAGCGTTCCCGCTGTTAATCTAACAATAATTGTAGCAATCACGTAGATACCAAAAAACCAACCTTTGTTTTCTATATTTAAGAATCCTGAAATATCAGGAGTTAAAACAAAAATAATTCCTGAGCAAGCAGCAGTTAACCACATTACCATTGCCGCTGGAAAAACATTGGGCTCGAAAACGTCCTTCCATCCAATTTGTAGTTGATTGATTTTAAAGCTCGATTTATTCTTGAGTGTTTCATTAACAAAATAAACTAATACCCCTGATATGAGGGTTGTCATCGCTGCAATTGTAAATAAAGTGTTCATTCCGAAATGAGCGTATATCCAAGATCCTAATGATTGTCCAAAGCCAATTCCAATGGAAATAAATGTTCCCCAAATTCCCATCCCTTGCCCTCGATTGTTTTCAGGTAAAATATCTGTTATCAGTGCTGTAGCTCCCGTTGGCATAAATCCAACGCTAAATCCATGTATAAATCGAAGTAAAAGAAAGAAAAGCACTGTTTCAGAAAATGGATACATTAGACAAACGACTATTGCCAAAACAATTCCTGCTACCATAACTTTCTTACGTCCAATTAAATCAGATAACTTCCCTGAGAAAGGACGCGCCAATCCTGCTGAAATGGTGAAAAGGGTAATGATAAGTCCTTTATGTTCTTCACCCCCCAATTGGGTTATGAATTGATTCAATTCGGGAAGAATAAGATTAAACCCTGTCATAAACAGAAACATGGCCAAAGACATGATCCAAAAGTTTCTGCCGTATGATTTGATCATGGGTTAAAGTTAGAACTAATCTTTGTTTTAATTCGACTAATAATGAACTTGTCAGAAATAGTATTGTTTCTATTTTTATAATTCAATTATATAACATGAAAGAAGCGACATTTGGGGCTGGATGTTTTTGGTGCATCGAGGCTTGTTATAAAGAAATGAAAGGAGTAATTGATGTTTATCCAGGTTATGCCGGCGGTCAAGTTGACAATCCAACCTATGAAGCGGTATGCAATGGCACAACTGGTCATGCTGAAGTAGCTCGAGTAGTATATGATGAGCATCAAATTAGTTTTGATGAATTGTTGGAAGTGTTTTGGTTTGTGCATGATCCAACGCAACTGAATCGTCAAGGAAATGATATCGGGACACAATACCGTTCTGTAATTTTCTTTCATGACCACGAACAAGAACAAAAATCGAATGCCTATAAATGGAAGTTAACTGAAGAAAAGGTATGGGATAAACCAATTGTCACAGAGGTTATTCCAATTTCGAATTTTTACAGAGCTGAGGCATATCACCATAATTATTTCGAGTTAAACCCAGGAAATGGTTATTGTCAAGCGGTTGTGAGACCGAAAGTTGAAAAATTTAGAAAAGTTTTTGCAGAGCGCTTAAAATAAAAATGGCTGAATCTTTCGAAACAGCCATTATAAGTAATCTATTTAAAAGACTAATCTTCTTTTTCTTGCTTTAAACTTTCTTTCTCAGGTTTAATGTTCTTGTTAACTTTCTTCACCTCGATTGTTGTTTCTTCCATTTCTAAGTACTTGTTATACTGTTCTTCAGTTAAAATAAGTTTGAAATAAGCCTTACGCGTGTCATTGTTACCTTGAATACTAGCCAATTTCAATTCTTGATTCATATTGGCGTCGTTGTTAATAGCATCATTCTTTTGAGCTACCCCAAGATTGATTTGCGTTACTTGATCTATTTGTGTTTCATTCAGAGAAAG
>CANHJY010000249.1 GCA_947461185.1 Flavobacteriales bacterium | reverse complement strand
GCTGTTGGGGTTCCAGTTATTTCCTCGAATACAGGAGGGATCCCCGAAGTCAATATTCATGGCGAGACGGGGTACTTATCTGAAGTTGGCAATGTTGAAGAAATGGCTGACAATGCAATTAAGATTCTAAAAAGCGATGATACTTTAATTCAATTCAAAAAATCGGCTTTGCAGCGTTCACATGATTTTGATATCGATAAAATATTACCTATTTACGAAATGGTTTATGAAGAAGTCATCATGCTAAAAACAAAAAAAGCTGCCGAAGCAGCTTTGAATGCATAAAATATTTATTTAAATATTTTCGATAATCATTGCAGATGCACCACCGCCACCATTACAGATTCCAGCACCACCAATTTTTCCATTATGATGTTTCAAAACATTGATTAATGTTACAATGATTCTAGATCCTGAATTTCCAAGTGGGTGACCAATAGCAACAGCTCCTCCGAATACATCTACCTTTTCAGGATTCAATTCTAAAATTTTCGTGTTTGCAATTCCCACAACTGAAAAAGCCTCATTCAATTCCCAAAAATCCACGTCATTTTTATCTATTCCAGCCTTTCCTAGGGCAATCGGAATTGCTTTAGCTGGAGCCGTAGTAAACCACTCTGGAGATTGAGCAGCATCAGCATAACTTCTAATTTTTGCAATAGGTTTTAACCCAAACTTTTCAACAGCTTCTTTAGATGCTAATATCAATGCGGAAGCGCCATCGTTTAAAGTGGAAGCATTCGCAGCTGTAATCGTTCCGTCTTTATCAAATGCTGGACGTAATGTTGGTATTTTATCTAGAAAAACATTTTTAAATTCTTCATCTTCACTAACAAGAATTGGATCTCCCTTTCTTTGCGGAACGGAAACAGGTACAATTTCATTAGCAAATTTTCCTGACTTCCAAGCGTCAGCAGCTTTTGTGTAAGAAGCCACGGCAAAGGCGTCTTGTTCTTCTCTTGATATATTATATTCTTTCGCACACAGTTCGGCACAATTACCCATCGGAACTTTGTTGTACACATCCAATAAACCATCTTTAGTTATTCCGTCCAACATTGAAATATTACCGAATTTTACACCATTTCTCCCTTCAAGATAATGCGGCACTTGAGACATGTTTTCCATCCCACCAACAACAACAACATGGTTATCCCCAGCCAATATGGTCTGCGCGCCAAGCATTATTGCTTTCATTCCAGATGCACATACTTTATTTACAGTTGTACAAGGTGTATTTTCACTTATTCCCGCACCCAAAGCTGCTTGTCGCGCTGGCGCTTGACCTACACCTGCCTGTAAAACGTTACCCATGAATACTTCATCAACATTTTCTGGATTTACGTTTCCTTTTTCTAACGCTCCTTTTATTGCTGTAGAACCGAGTTCAGTTGCAGGAATACTTGATAGTCCGCCCATAAATGAACCCATAGGTGTTCTAACTGCAGCTATAATATATACTTCTTTGTTCATTTCAATCTTTTTAAAGTTGGACAAAAGTAAGAAAACAATTTATTCGAAATAGAAATATGATACCGGTCAGTTTGAAATTCAGTATTTATTTGAAAGATTGTGTGCGATGTTTCGTAAATTTGGAGCATGTCCAATTTTGTTACGGAAATATCATTATACTGGCTAATTCCAATAGTCCTTTTTTCGTTGCTATTAACTTTTTGGTTTTATTTCAGGAACACTTGGTTTTCTGTACTTAATCCAAAGTGGCGATGGACACTTCCTCTTGCAAGATTTCTCACCCTATCAATTATTGGAATTTTATGTTTAGGATTTATTTTTGAATCTGTAGCTTATCGCAAAGAAAAACCAATTGTCGTTTCTTTAATTGATGAATCTTCATCTATGCTCAACTACAAGGATAGCAAAATTGTTATCAATCAACTCAATGATTATCGACTTTATTTAAAGGAAAAATTATCTGATCAATATGAGTTGGTTGAAATGAAAGTAGGCGGCGATGTTGCATATTCATTTCCTGATCAACTTTCTGCACCCGTTTCTAATTTGAGTGCTGGATTTGAAAAAATTCATAATGATTTTTACAATCGGAATTTAGGAGGAGTACTTTTTATATCAGATGGAAATTTCAATTCTGGATCTAATCCATTATATAGTACTGATAAATTACCATTGACGCCGATTTTTTGTTTGGGGGTTGGGGATACTATTCCTAAGCGTGATTTATATATTAAAAATGTTTCCGCGAATGAAGTGGCATTCCTCAATAATAAATTTCCAATTGAAGTTGATATTGAAGCTATTAAAATTGGCAATGAATCAGCAACAGTTACTTTGTCTAAAGGAGGTAAAACCTTAGATTCAAAAACAGTCTCATTTAGAGATGCTAACCGTGACTTTTCGAGCGTAACATTTTTAGTTGATGCCGATGAAGTTGGTTTTCAAAATTATTCTGTAGCCATATCAAAGGCAAATAATGAGTATAATTATATCAACAATAGGCGTTCTTTTTATATAGAAGTTATTGATTCGAGGAGTAAAGTTCTTTTATTGGCCTCTGCACCACATCCAGATGTGGCTGCTTTTAAATATTTGATTGAGCAAGATCAAAATTGTGAAGTTACATCCCAACTAATTGGTGAATGGGATAAGAAAATCGATGCGGTTGACCTAATTGTATGGTTTGATCCAGGAAATAATTTCGATCAGGCTATTCAAAATTCAATAATTGATAAAAATAAACCCGTTTGGTATATCTTAGCGCCAAATACAAGTTCGAGTATTATCGATAAATTGAAAATTGGCATGTCTGCAGTTGGTGGTTCTCAAACAGATGAAATGCAAGGCTATTACAATACAGGGTTTAAGCAATTTGAATTAACCGATGAGACCAAAGGGGCGCTTGATTTCTTCCCTCCACTATCAACTAGATTCGGAAGTGTTAATTTAAGTTCGGGATCGGAAATTCTTGTATATCAAAAGATTGGAAGTATAAGTAAAAAGGATCCTTTGCTTTATTTTAACAAACGAGGTAATGTGAAGTATGGGGTTTTATTTGGTCAAGGAATTTGGAAATGGAAGTTAAATGATTACATAAGGACTAAATCATTTGATCATGTTGGAGAAATTATTCAAAAATCACTTCAATATCTTTTGGTAAAACAGAATGATTCACCTTTAAGGGTAACTATGCCCAAAAGATTTAGCAAAGACGAGGAGGTTTTTGTCAACGCTTCATTCTATAATGAATCTATGGAGTTGATAACAAGCCCGATTATAAATTTAAGCTTGACTGATGAAAATAATAAAACTTCCAAATTTCAATTTGGGGTAG
>CANHJY010000248.1 GCA_947461185.1 Flavobacteriales bacterium | reverse complement strand
GTAATATATTACATCGATGAGGCTTATGCTCCTCAAGGAAAATCTGAATTTGCTTTCCAAACTTTGAATTTTTCTAATACACTTGGTACGATCAATAAACTGCATTTTAAACGTTCATCAGATAAATCGAGATTAGCGTTATATGGCTCATATAGTAATCATGCCGACTATCAGTTGCCTTCTGGAAAATTTGCTGAAAACAGCAGGTTTTCGGATTACAATTTAAAAATGGCATATGGAATAAATTCGTCTAATTGGGCAATGCAAATTCGTTATACATTAAATGGTAGTCGTATCGGAATTCCAGGACACACTCATGATAGTATTATTGATTTTGCGTCTTTTCAGTCTGAAGAAAGAGGACGGAAACTTCGAATCCCAGTTCAGATTTTTATGAATAATCTATTGTCTGTTGAAAACAAGTTTTTTACAAAAAGAGGAGAAATAAATCTGTTACTCGGACAAACGCTTAATAGACTTACCGAATTTGAGGAGAAAAACACCATTCCAGGAATTGATATGTTTTTAAGTAACTCGCTTTATCATTTGAAATGGAAATATAATATTTCTGAAAGATTAAGTTTTGTAAGCGGAGCCCAAGGTATGTTTCAATGGATCAAGAATACGAACAAAGGAACAGAGGTATTGCTACCCAATGCATTGATGTTGGATAATGGTATTTATTCGGTTTTCAGCTTTCATCAAAAAAAGTGGTCGCTTCAAACTGGTTTGCGTATCGATCAACGCATTGTTAAATCCACATCAGCGTTTAATGGAATTAATCAATTGTCCCGAAATTTTGAAAGCATTAATTTTTCAGTAGGCTGGGTGAGAGGTTCAGATTTGCAAACTTTTCGTGTAAACTTATCTTCCGGTTTCCGTTCGCCACATCTATCAGAATTAATGTCTGATGGACTGCATCACGGTACTTTAAGATATGAAATTGGAGATATCAATTTAAAAAATGAACGCGCCACTCAAATTGATGTTTCTTATGAATTACATAATGAACACTTTCAGCTTATCGTGAATCCCTTCTATAATTACGTTCAAAATTTTATAACGATCACACCATCAGACTCCTTGGTTGATAATCTGCCCGTATTTTTTTACAAACAAAAGGAACTTGTTCATCTTTTTGGAAGTGATTTCAGTTTACATTATCATCCACATTTTGCACATTGGTTGCATTTCGATGCGTCTTATTCTATGATTCAAGCTCAAGAAATTAATGGAGATGCACTTGCTTTAATTCCCCAAAATAGACTGAGTTCAAATGTCAAGTTTTCTTTTGAAGAAAAAACGAAGTTTTATGTTCAAGAAATTGTATTACAACATCAATTTTTTGCCCAGCAGAATCGAATTGCAGAATTTGAAACAATGAGTTCCGCATATAATTTGTTGCATATTTCATGCAATATGAAATGGAATTTAAACAGTCCAATCTATATTGGAGTAGGTGTTAAAAATATTTTAAATGAAGTCTATATCGATCATTTGTCAAGATTGAAAAATATACAAATGCCACACCCTGGAAGAAATTTCTATATAAGTCTTAAAATCAATTTAGTATCTAATAATAAATAAATTATGAAAAAGGTAAAAGTTAAACTATTCGCATTTTTAATTTTAAGTTCGGCATTGATCGCTTCATGCGGAAAAAACAAATGTGCTGAATGTCATTATGATTATGGAAGTACAGAAGTTGAAATAGGCGAAAAATGCGGTGATTCATTAAAAGCTGTTGAGGCTGATGGAATCATTATTAACGACACGTTATATGAGGTTCATTGCCACGAGCATTAACAAAAAAAAAACAGGTTGTTCATTGAGCAACCTGTTTTTTTTAAAATTAAAAATTAATAATAAATTCTTCTCTGAACCTTTGTTACGTGTTTAGCTAAACGTATTACTTGTTTGGTATATCCGAACTCATTGTCATACCAAGCATATAAAACAACATTTTTCCCATCATTCGAAACGATAGTGGCATGGGAATCAAAAACAGAACAACAGGTATTGCCAATAATATCACTTGAAACCAATTCAGGGTCGTACGAATAATAAATTTGGTTTACCAAATCCCCATTTAAAGAAGCTTCTCTTATCAAGGCGTTGATTTCTTCAATGGAAGTTGTAGCATTCAATTCCAAGCTTAAAATAGCTAAAGAACCATTTGGAGTAGGCACCCTAACAGCGTTTGCTGTAAGTTTGTCCTTCATGTCTGGAATTACTTTTGTCACTGCGCTTCCTGCACCAGTAGAAGTGATGACCATATTGATTGCTGCAGAACGTCCCCTTCTCGGTTTTTTGTGCATATTATCCAATAAATTTTGATCGTTGGTATATGCGTGAACCGTTTCAATATGTCCTTTTACTACGCCAAATTTGTCGTTAACTATTTTTAGTATAGGAGAAATAGCATTAGTTGTACAAGAAGCTGCTGAAAAAATGTTTTCGTTCTCAACGTCTAAATCAACTTGATTAATACCGTAAACAATATTTGGTATTTCTTTGCCTGGAGCAGTTAAAAGAACTTTTGATACTCCTTGGGCTTTCAAATGCCTAGAAAGTGCTTCTCTATTGGTGAAAACTCCAGTATTGTCAATGACTAATGCATTCGAAATGCCGTATTGTGTGTAATCAATATCTTCAGGATTAGCAGCATCAATCATTTGAACTATTTGACCACTAATATTCAAAGTTTTATGCTCTAAATCTTCAATTACAGATCCTTTAAATGCTCCATGAACTGAATCATTTCTCAATAAAGAAGCTCTTTTAATAATGTCAGCATCAGATGAGCCTCTAGTAACAATTGCTCTTAATCGAAGTTGCTGACCTTTTCCAGCTTGTTTAATCAATTCACGTGCAGCTAATCTTCCAATTCGGCCGAATCCATATAGAATTACGTCACGAGGTTCAATTTTATTTTGAGCACTTAGGCTATAACTACCCAATTTGGCATGAAGAAATGAAAGTTTCGAATCAAAATTATCTTGTTCTGCAAGCCACTCACTTGAAAGTTTTCCAATATCTAATTTTGCAGGTGCTAGATCCATTTTATAAATTTCTTCCGCAAGTTCTGATGATGTAAAAACATCTATAGGTTTGTTCACTACATTTCTAGCGTACTCATGCAAATTCAAGATTTCTGAAATTGTGGTGTCCGTGAGATGGTTTCTAAATAGGACAAGTTCAATTCCTTTATCATAAAGTAATTCACCAACCTTACTAGATAGTTTTACAGCGGCTCTTTCACGTTTTACATGGAGTTTTAATTCATTTTCGTATCCTAAAGATGTTTCCATTGGGTAATAGG
>CANHJY010000247.1 GCA_947461185.1 Flavobacteriales bacterium | reverse complement strand
TGCTTGCACAGAAGGGATACATTGTGGTTTCCGTAGATCCAAGAGGAACGATGTACAGAGGTGCGGATTTTAAAAAGTCGACTTATTTAAATCTAGGCAAACTCGAAACTGAAGATATTATAAATGTTGGCAAAGAATTACAGACCTATGACGATGTTGATGCAACAAGAATCGGCATCCAAGGATGGAGCTACGGTGGATTCATGGCATCTCTTGCAATTACCAAGGGAGCTGATGTATTCACAACAGCAATAGCAGTAGCCCCCGTAACGAACTGGAAATACTACGACAATATTTATACTGAGCGTTTTATGCGTACACCTCAAGAAAATGAAGAAGGGTATGAACAGAATTCTCCTATAAATTTTGTGAGTAAACTAAAAGGTAATTACTTTTTGATTCATGGTTCCGCTGATGACAATGTTCATTATCAAAACTCCATGGAGATGGTCAATGCACTGGTGAAAGCCAATAAACAATTTGATTTATTTATTTATCCTGATAAAAATCATGGGATATATGGGGGTAACACAAGGAATCATTTATTCAACATGTTACTCAATTACACGCTGGAACATTTGTAAAAATTAAATGTTTTAATACAAGTTTATTGATGTATTTGACAATTAAATAAATAGTTTGCTTAAATTAGGGTCGATTTAAATTAGAATTAGAAAATGAGTGAAGTTGCGAAAATAGAATTGGGAGGAAAAACTTATGAATTTCCCGTTATTGTTGGTACTGAAAACGAGAAAGCTATTGATATCAGCAAGTTGAGAGACACTACTGGATATATAACGCTTGATACGGGTTATAAAAATACAGGTGCCACAAAAAGTTCAATAACATTTTTGGATGGCGAAGAAGGAATACTTCATTACAGGGGTTATGCTATTGAACAACTTGCAGAGAAAGCAACTTTTTTAGAAGTGGCTTATCTTCTTATCTACGGTGAATTACCAACTCAAGAACAATTAGACAAATTCAATACGAGTATCAAAAAACACACTTTGGTCCATGAAGACATGAAGCAATTTTTTGAAGCCTATCCTGCAAAGGCTCACCCAATGGGGGTACTTTCTTCAATGATTTGTTCGCTTTCAACATTTTATCCTGAATCTCTTGATCCAAATAGAAGTGCTGAGGCGAAAGACTTAACCATTCATCGCTTGTTGGCAAAGTTACCGACATTGGCAGCTTGGTCCTACAAAAATGCAATGCGTCATCCATTCATGTATCCTAAGAACGATTACGACTATTGTAAGAATTTCTTGCACATGATGTTTGCTATGCCTACCGAAGATTATCATGTGGATCCAGTGATTGTAGATGCATTGAACAAATTGTTAATTCTTCATGCTGATCACGAGCAAAATTGTTCCGCATCCACTGTGAGAATCGTTGGCTCATCTCAAGCAAATTTATATGCAACAATCTCTGCTGGTATTTCCGCACTTTGGGGCCCACTTCATGGTGGAGCAAACCAAGAGGTAATCGAGATGCTCGAAAAAATCCACAACGACGGCGGCGATGTTGACAAGTGGGTAGCTAAAGCAAAAGATAAAGAAGATCCGTTCCGTTTAATGGGCTTTGGTCACCGCGTATACAAAAACTTTGACCCGCGTGCTAAAATTATCAAGAAAGCTTGTGACGATATTCTTGGTAAACTAGGTATCGATGATCCAATGTTGGAAATTGCAAAGAAATTAGAGAGAGTTGCCTTGGAAGATGAATACTTCAAAGCAAGAAATCTTTATCCAAATGTGGATTTCTACTCTGGAATTATTTACAAGGCACTTGGTATTCCAACTGAAATGTTTACCGTTATGTTTGCTTTAGGTAGACTACCGGGATGGATAGCTCAATGGAAAGAAATGACTGAAAACAAGGAACCTATTGGACGTCCAAGACAAATTTACACTGGTGCTACACCTAGAGATTTTGTAGAAATATCGAAAAGATAGGACAACATAAATAACGACAATAAAGAAAGCGTTTAAGGGTATCAATTTGATCTTTTAGACGCTTTTTTCTTTTTCATCAAGCGAAATCTTAATGCTCCCATAGGAAATCCCTCTCCGTCGAATCGAAAGTAGGCTGCTTCAAACGAAAAAGCGAATCCCCGTTTGCTAAAGATTTGCAAACCAAGGGGAGCGTAAAAGGTGGGCGTACCATAATAGTCTTCAAAGCCCAAAATCAAGGCAGCGCCGCCACCTAATCCGACATAAGGTGTGACTTTTTGAGGATTATCTTTCCTACCCAAGTAATAACGCCCCTCTGCATAAGCTCCAGTTAAAACTAACACAGAACCTAAACCTACTTCAACGCTCCAGTTTTGATTGAAATAATGCTCATAATAGTACCCAAGAAATCCTGGGCCTCCCATACTGAATCCAAAATGGTTGTTATGGATTAAACGCATGTTTTGAGCGTTTGTGCTGTCCACAATTTGGGCATTGCTAACCAAGAACAAGTTGAGGAAAATAGTTAGTAAAGCAGTTTTCATTCAGTTCCGTTTTAGATGTAAAACTATGAAATTCTTATCCTAACTCTTCAAGACAAGAAAACACATTTCATCTATTAAAAGTTGCAACTAATATAATAAATTGTGATGCTTTCTGGCATATTTCGCAATTAATTCAGTTCAACTCAGTCTAAAAATTCCGCATCTCCTCCCCTCTTTGTACCTTGATAAAGTTCGAATTTTCGAAAACTACATTCCAATTCTCCGTTGTATAATCGTATTTTCCTGCTAGGTTTTAATCCAATAGACTTAAACCCTGATTCACTGGAGGAAATAAGCCAACAATTCCATCCTGACATTTCGTTCTTCATCCAATTTCCAAAACCTTCATAAAGTTCTTCGATATTTTCGCCCATACGCTCTCCATAAGGAGGATTAGTAATTATTACACCAGTATCCTCAGGTTTTTTTATTCGATCAAATGGCTCAGAAGCAGTTTCCACAAAACGACCAATGGGTAAAGCTCGCAGATTTCGTCTTGCTTTAATTACCATTTCATCACTTATATCGTATCCTATGATTCGGCAAGGTAATTTGGTAATCCTTTTTTGAGCATCTTCGTACATTTTATTCCATAATACATCATCGTAATTCGCCAAATTTTTAAATGCATAATGCTGTCTTTCGATATTGGATGGAATACCCGCTGACAACATGGCTGCCTCGATTAATAGTGTTCCGGAACCACAGAAGGGATCTAAAAACGTAGATTTCTTATCCCAACCAGAAAGCCTTATCAAGCCTGCTGCAACTACCTCATTTAGAGGCGCCTCACCAACTGCCTGACGATATCCCCTTTGAAATAAGGG
>CANHJY010000246.1 GCA_947461185.1 Flavobacteriales bacterium | reverse complement strand
CTTTTAAATGATTCGTAACCTCTTTGGTTCTAATGTTGTCCATTTTAATCGGATTGTGAGCATTATTTATTGAATCAATATCATAAATTGTCGGCTCTTCACCATCAACGTAAGTAATCATGAAATGATCAAAGAAGTAATAGTATACGCCTTCTAGATAATTAATTGCAAATCGTTTCTTATTGGAAAAGTATGACGATCCAAAAGCATAAAATTCATTGTTGACATTTAAAAGGTCTAAAATTGTTGGCAAGATATCAATTTGCTGAAAAATCCTTTTTTCTTGCTTTTTGAGTTTTTGATTTTGGGGATGGTAAAAAGCAATTGGAATACGATAAATATTATTTTTCATTGCATATTCCTGATCATTTGTAGCAGGTGTATGGTCTGCAACAAAAACGAATAGGGTGTTATTGTACCAAGGTTGTTTTTTTGCAACGTCAAAGAATCTTCTTAGCGCGTAATCGGCATAATTTAATGAGGCACATATTGGTTCTTTACCATATTTCAATTTATCCTTCATATGTTCAGGAATATAATAAGGATGGTGAGAAGAAATAGTAAATAAGGTTGCAAAAAACGGCTGTGTGAAGCTGGTTAACTTTTTTGCCATCCAAGGATTAAAGTATTCGTCTGAAATACCCCATGTTCCATCAAAATGGTCATCGTTATTATATTCTGATCGACCAAAATAATTTTCGAAACCTATTTGAGAACTAAATGCATCAAAACGCATTGAGCCATTTGTGGCGCCATGGAAAAAAGAAGTGTGGTATCCATTTTTTTTCAATATTGTAGCCAATGAACCAATCGAATTACTTGCATAAGGGGATGAGATGTATGGATTTCCCATTAATGAAGGCAGAGATGATAGAATAGCCGGGACAGCCTCAATGGATTTTCTTCCGTTTGCAAAAGCATTATCAAATGACAGTGATTGGTTTAACAAAGAATCAAAGAAAGGTGTATAACTTAACTGAGGATTATCTTTGTTGGTGAATTCATTTCCAAAACTTTCAAGTATTATCAATACCACATTAGGTTTGGATTCCAAAATATGCTGAGGACTACTTTTTTGTATAGGATTGAAGTAGGATAATGCCGTTTTTTCGTCGAAATAATTCTTTATTTCTAATTGTTCTTTACCAAATGATTTAATCATTGTAAATGTAGTATTCAGAACAAGTGCTGCATTCTGAGGATTACCAAATCTAGCAGCTTCAATTGGACTAATGGGTTTAAGTTGAAATCCTCCACGTCCGAAGATAATAATTGCAGGAAGAAAAAATGAAACGTTTAAAATTGTTTTTTTCCAATTGTATGTTTCAGGTTTCTCGAAGTTCGTTTTCCGATAGAGCCATTCTGATAGGGCAATTAAAATGATGAATAGCAAAATGATATACCAAAATTGACTTAGGAAAGTGGTGAAAAGCTGATTAAAATCCTCACCGGCACTCAGTATATTAAATAAATCAATTGTTGACCTTTTATTGGTGTATTTATAATATTCTACATCCATTAAGTTCAAGGCAATCATCATGCTGTTTGCAATATGAAAGTAGGATTTTAATGTAATGTTTTGCCATTTTTCCAACTTGAATAACGGCAATATAGCTATTACTATAAATGGGGTAAATACAAGACTAATTGTTACGATATCGAAGAAAATTCCTAAAACAAAATCCCAAAGACTGGACTCAGGAAAACTTTCACTATTAAAAAGATAAAAAATAATCCGAGTTAGACTGAGCATCAATAGAACAATGCCCATTCGAAGACATATTATTCTAACAACGGAAAATTTGTTTACAAATATATCCATACAACAATATAAAATTAGGAATTTATTTTCTGAAGTTTAATAATATTGCAACATAATCATTATCGCTCAATATGATCTTGAAAACAACAGCCATTTTAATGTTATCATTCACAATTTCATTTGGATTTGGCCAAAAGGAAGCCTATGTAATTTATAATTCGAAGGGTAAGAAGGTAAGTTTTAATTCAATGAAAATGGGGTTATTAGAACAATCATTCGTTTTTTTTGGTGAGTTTCATGATAATCCAATATGCCATTGGATGGAATATGAAATTACCAAAGAAATGTTTTTAACTCACGAAAATAAACTCAAGCTTGGTTTTGAGATGTTTGAGCAAGACCAACAAATACTTCTAGATAACTATTTGAATGGGTCAATTGATGAAACTTTATTCAATGATAGTTGTAGATTGTGGTTAAACTATGCTACTGATTATAAGCCAATTGTTGATTATGCAAGGCAAAATGGTTTATTTTGTCTGGCTTCAAATATTCCCAGAGTGTATGCTTCGAGACTCTTTAAGAGAGGAAGAGTTTCACTTGATTCACTCTCTGAATTAGAAAAGTCGTACATGGTGCCCTTAGATTTTAAAGTTGATACAACTTTATCACAGTATGCAGCATTATTGGAGATGGGCGAACACATGGGGTCCCGAATCAATTTTGTTGAAGCACAAGCAATTAAAGATGCAACTATGGCTCATTTCCTATTGAAAAACTGGAATAAGGATGAGTTTTTTCTACATTTCAATGGGGCATATCATTCTGATTTTTATCAAGGAATATTATCGTATCTCTTGACAGATAATCCTGATCTTTCTTATGCAACAATTTCCACGGTTGCTCAAGATGATACAGGGAAATTGGAGAAGGAACATTTTGGAAGGGCAGATTATATTATTTGCGTAGATAATGACATGACAAAAACCCATTGAGATGAGAGTTACATTTATTTTATTCAATCTTTTCTTTTTAATAGCAATTAACGCCAATGCGCAAGTTGTAATTGGAAGCGAAAATGCTGCTCAAGAGAAACAGAAAAAGCCCAAAAAAATAATTGACGGCAATACGGCAATTTATATGTTATCCAATTGGTCAAATACCAATCGAGTATTAACTGAAAATAAATTTCCTTTTGGGAAGCCCTTAGGTGAATATGAAAATGAAACTGCTCTAAATACTTGGTCTTTCGGTTTCGGTATATCCAATAAACTGAATGATTTTATGAAATGGGAAGGAGGAATTTCCTATCTACGAAATGGGGAGCAATATTCTTTTAGTGCAAGTGATTCAGCCTATAGTTACAAAACAACTTATTCATATATTGGAACGCCATTGAAGTTGATTGTCAATTATGGTAAGACCATTAATTTTTTTGGTGGTGTAGGAATAATTCCTCAATTGCTTTCGGGTTATCAAAAAGATATTTTCTGGAAAACAAATGATGACTCAAGCGAAAGTGAGAATTTGGAAGTGAAGCAAGGTTATGCGCCAAATTCATTCGTTTTAAG
>CANHJY010000245.1 GCA_947461185.1 Flavobacteriales bacterium | reverse complement strand
ATCATTTTTTTAACGATTGGGTTTTCAATGTAACAGCGAACGGTTTACAAAAAATATGCTTGATGCATCTTTTGACGTTTGTCATGGTGTGAATTTTTCAAATGTTGTTCCATTAAATTTATAGGCACCATTTTCGTGTGTTCCAAGCCAAAGTTCGCCATTGTTGTCTTTGTAAATGCTGAATAGCTCAATGTCCTTTGAGTTGACTTGAATTGGATAGTGTGTAATTTTCGCACCATCATATTTCCAAACACCATTGCGATAGGTTACGAACCACAAATTAGCATTGTTATCTCTTACTGTTGATAGAAATTCATTCAAACCACTGGTATTTTTCCCGTCTAAACTGCCGATGCTTTCGTGTCTAGTATAAAACTTGGTGCTTTTTAATGTGAGGCTATCGTAAACACTGTACCGTTGTTCGGTATTGAACCAAAAGTCGCCATTTTTATCCTCTACAATTGAACGCACTCCATTTGCCCCTTCGTTGCGAAATTCTGTTACATCTTCTTCTGTAATCCAATCAAATGATTTTCCATCAAAGCGACAAACACCCGCAGGGTTGGTACCAAACCAAATGTTTCCTTTTCTGTCTTTGTAAATGCTGTAGACATCAAATGGATTAGATAAATTCGGTGGCTTAGGTAACTGCAATTCTACTAATGAGTTGCCATCATAGCGATAGACTTTCCCTGTAACTCCATAAGAATATTTAAACCAAATATCTGTGGGTTGAAGTTTCCAATTTTCACCAAAAACTGCGGTTAACGTCGTGAAATTATTCCCGTTAAACCTTGATATTCCGGACGTTGTATTTGCACTTGCAAAATAAATATTGCCAAAATCGTCTTCTTTTATTTCATCAATTCTGTTGTTCAGTAAACCGTGTGTTGTGGTGTAATTTATGATTGTTGTACCGTCATATTTATACACACCTGTTTCCCAACTGCCAAACCAATAAGTATTTTTAGCGTCTTGATAAATTACCATGATATTGCTTCCAAGTTCTTTCACGGTATCGCCCTTAACAATCATTTCATTTGAAAGGACGTAATGGTTTTTCGAAGTAGAGGCCTGTCCATGAAAAAAAGACAATACGGATAGAAGATGAACTAAAAATGAGCGCGTGAACTTCATTCTCTCTGTTTAATACGGGCTGTTTGTAGTTGATAATGGCAATAAACTTAACCAAATAGTCGTGCGAAGTAGGCTCTTACATGCTGTTCTGTGTTCGTTAGTTTGACTATTTCGACAAATTATTTAAACGTTGCCTAATATTTTACGTGAAACTTTCAAGACTAATGATCTTGGAATAAATCTTACAGAATTGGACAATATGTAATTCATCATACCGTGTATGGCAACCGTCTTTCCTTTTATCATTGAGGTATAACCATACTGCGCAACTTCTTCGGCTGTGGGCAATTTTTTGTCTTTAAAAAGTTTGCTGTCTTCCATACCTGCTGCGTCTGGGAAACCAGTGAGCGTAGCGCCTGGACAAAGAGCGGTTACCGTTATTCCTTTATCAGCAACTTCATTGCTAATCGCCTCCGTGAAACTTAACACATACGCTTTAGTCGCGCAATAAACAGACATTGTTGGACCGGATTGAAAGGCTGCTATTGAAGCGACATTCATAATCTTACCGCTTTTACGTTGCACCATATCCTGAAGATATAATTTGGTAAAATGGGTCAGCGAGGTCATATTGAGATTAATCATTTGCAGTTCTTTGTTCCAGTCCGTTTCTGCAAACATCCCAAAGTCACCAAATCCAGCATTGTTTACCAGAACGTCAACTTGAATATTTTCTTTGGTTGTTTCGTTATATACTTCTTGTGCAGCGTGAATTTCAGAGAGGTCTTTACCTATGGTATAAACAGAGATGTTATATTGATTTTCTAGTGCTGTTTTTAGTTCATCTAGTTTCGATTTGTTTCGTGCGACTAAAACTAAGTCACCTCCTTTTGATGCGTGAATTTTCGCTAATTCTAATCCAATCCCGTTAGATGCTCCTGTAATCAATGCAGTATTTCTCATATTCTAGTTATTTTAATGGAAGTCTCGATGTATGCTATATTGTCTGGTTAAATATATTATAATTTCAGTGGCCAAATTGTCTTTTACCTTAGTTCAATGATTTCAATTTTCATGTATGGATAATAGGGTAGCGTCGAAAGTTTTTTGTCCACATCTGATTTGTCATTCGCCATTAAGACCAAGTAAATCCCAGCTGTTTCGCCTTTTATGTACGAAGCCAAAAGTGTCCCATTGTCTTCCCATTCCTTTATCATTTCTTGCTCTCTTGGCAATAATTTCATTCGAGTTTCATTGTCTAGACCTTGTAAAAGGATGTCAATCATAAATTTATTCATTGTATCGTTCTTTATTTATTGGCTTACTCTAATCGGTTTTCAGCTTTCTCCGTTGGTTAAATTTGTAAAAGTTATTTTTCGCCGTTAATTTCAAGTTTGCACTGTCGCTTTTAAGCTAAACAATAACGGTTTAGCGCCTCGCGAAGCAGTTGATTTTTTAAATTAAATCAAAACACCGAAGATCAATTTCCCTAATTTAACAATAATTTGTGGCTGAAGAAGATCTTAGTGATGTAGCCAAAACAGTGTTAGCAGACGTCTTATTTCATTGGACCGAGATATGGGAGTTATTTTCCGCAGTTGTCTTTAAGTTTCTTTAAAGTCATTAAGATTTTCGCTGTCTAATTTATCCATATAAAATGCTGTTTCCTCCACACGCTCGGATGTGAGATTTATTTGAACAGAACGTAATAAAGAATAGCCCAAATGGCAATAAAGAAAAGTCCTGGATATAATACTGATTTAAGTTGTTTCATATCTTTTTTGATAATTAAAAGATATACGACGAAAAGGATAAATATCAAAATTAGTCCTACAGGGATGAATGGGTAAATCATAATAGTTGATTTGTATTTTAATTGTTTTTTTTGCTGCTTGCCGAAGATGTTTCTGGGGTGTACCTTCCTGTCATTTTGTAGCTATGCCAAATGTATGCAATGAACTACCAATTAGAAACAAGCCCGGTGATTTTGGTAATCAGTTTTTATAGCCCTTGCTTTCTTCCCCTTGACTTTCATTTTTCAGAGGTTAAGGTAGATTCCTGTATTTATTCCTGCTGAGTATAAATAACCTTTAATTGGTGCATTGATGATTGATGTTATTGAACGTCTATACGTTGGTTCAATTCGAATAGTCAACCTGTTTGTTGCGTCGTAATTAATTCCAAGTCCAGCGACTACAGCTAAATTAATGCGTGAAAGTCCGCTGCTTATTGAGTTGTTTGTAACAGTGCTTCCATCACCATATTCTACTCTTGAT
>CANHJY010000244.1 GCA_947461185.1 Flavobacteriales bacterium | reverse complement strand
TGAGACCCGGTCTCGATGTTATTTCTGAGGCAGGTGGTTTGCATCAATTTATTGGCTGGGAGCGCCCCATGCTTACAGATAGTGGCGGCTATCAAGTCTATTCTTTGTCTGGTACAAGAAAAATTCAAGAAGAAGGTGTCAAATTTCAATCTCATTTAGACGGGAGTTACCATTATTTTACACCGGAGAAGGCAATAGATATTCAAAGAACAATTGGAGCCGATATTATTATGGCTTTTGATGAATGTACGCCTTATCCTTGCGATTATCGTTATGCGAAGAATTCAATGCATATGACACACAGGTGGTTGGATCGCTGCGTGGAAAGAATGAAGGTAACGAACAATCTATACGCTCATGAGCAAACCTTGTTTCCCATTGTTCAAGGCAGTACCTATAAAGATTTGAGAATTGAATCTGCCGAATACATTGCCTCAATAAACGCATGTGGTAATGCGATAGGTGGGTTATCTGTTGGTGAACCTGAGGAAGAATTGTATGCTATGACAGAATTAGTTTGTGGTGTTTTACCTCATGATAAACCTCGATATTTAATGGGCGTTGGTACTCCTGTCAATTTATTGGAGTGTATTTCTTTGGGAATCGATATGTTTGATTGTGTAATGCCGAGCAGAAATGCAAGGCATGGAATGTTATTCACGTCAGAAGGTATAATCAATATCAAAAATGAAAAATGGTCAAAAGATTTTTCGCCAATTGATGCTAATGGAACAACATATGTTGACAAGGTATATACCAAAGCTTACTTGAGACACCTTATAAAAGCAAAAGAGAACCTGGGTATTCAAATTGCTACAATTCATAATCTCGGTTTCTATCTTTGGTTAGTAGGTGAGGCGAGAGCTCAAATAAAATCAGGAAATTTTACGACTTGGAAGAATCAAATAATACCAAAGTTAAAGCATCGTTTATAGTCGAATGTTAACAATCATTGATCGTTACATAATAAAAAAATTTTTAAAGACATTCTTCTTTATGATGGGTGTCATAATGCTCTTGGCTGTTGTTTTCGATCTTTCTGAAAGATTAAGTGAGTTTATTAATAACGACGCTCCGCTAAGCGCAATAGTTTTCGATTACTATTTGAATTTTATTCTTTATTATGGCAACTTATTTTCTTCTCTCATTATTTTTGTTTCAGTAATTTGGTTTACAGCCAAGATGGCTCAGAATACTGAAATTATTCCAATTTGGAATAGTGGCCGTTCTTTTTTGAGATTTCTAAGACCTTATTTAATCGGTGCTACTGTATTAATGCTGATTTCTTTGTTAATGAATCATTATGTTTTGCCAAACTCAAATAAACAGCGATTAAAATTTGAAGAGAATTTTTATAGGGAATCATTTGCTGTTGAAGATTATTATGCAGAATACCCAGGAAATCAAATTGTATATTTTTCCTCTTTTTACTCGGATGAGGAAACGATAAATGATTTCGTAATTGAACAGTGGGATACTGATGGTAAAAAACTGAAGTCATTCCTAAAAGCGCGTACTGCTTATAACGAACCTAATACAAATAAATGGAAACTTACAGATTATTTCTTGAGAAAAGTAGGTTATCCCAATGATGTTTTGGTTGAAGGAAAAAGTTTAGATACCGTTTTCAATTTTAGAGCTGATGAAATGACGCGAAGGATAAATGCGGCAGAAGCGATGGACTATAATGAATTGAAAAAATTCATTGATCGTGAAAAACAAAAAGGTTCTGCAAATGTATCCGTTTATGAAATTGAATTATATCAAAGAACTTCATATCCATTTGCGGCTTATGTGTTAACAATAATAGGAGTCGCCGTTTCATCGAAGAAAAAACGAGGAGGTATTGGTGTTAGTATTGCGATAGGTTTGGGTATTATTTTTATTTATATTTTCGCTATGAAAGTCACTACCGTAGCTGCTATAAAAATAGGTTTTCCATCTTACCTAGCGGTTTGGGTACCTAATGTGATTTTCGGATTCATAGCCTTTTTGCTATACAGAAATTCAAAAAAATGAGGATTTCAATTGTCATAATTACGTTCATTTTAATATCATCTTCTTCGGGATTTGGTCAAGTAGTTAATATTGAAAATAGAAGAATTTATGATGATACTATTGGTTGGAGTGGTGCATTTGATGCAGGATTTTCATTAATTGACAACAAAGATTTATTGTTAAATGCCTCTTTACGTCCTCGAGTGCAATACAAGACCTTTCGGCATTATTACCTCTTCCTAACCGACTGGTTTTATTCTAAGGGAGCAGATAGGGTTTATGCAAATGCTGGAATGGCTCATTTTCGTTATGCATATCGTTTAAATAAAAAAAATACAACCAAGAAAAGTCCTTGGAAATGGGAAAGTTATGCGCAAGTGCAATATAATCAGCTGCTGGATCAACGACTGCGAACCCAATTAGGAACAGGAATTCGTGTCAAGGCTTTAGATAAAAAAGGATATAGAATTTTTGCGGGAACCTCTACATTTTATGAATACGAAGAAATTCAATCGTCAGCCCTGAAAATTGAAGACTTTCGATGGAGTAATTATATATCATGGTTTTTCAATCCATCTGCTACAACATCTTTTACTGCTGTAACCTATTATCAACCTGTTTGGGATAATTTCAAAGATTACAGATTTATGGGGCAATACACACTAACTTTCTCAATAGGTTCTAGAACTGATTTCAAATTTGAATTCAATACCTTTTATGATTCAAAACCAGCTGAAAACATTACTAATTGGATTTTTAATTCTTCTTTTGGAATTAGGGTGAAGTTGGGTGAGTAAAATTTCTTAGCAAGAATAATGAATATGGTCGCCAAGAATTATATTTTGATCAATAAAAATGATGTTTTATTAAGGCTTATTTTTTTTGGATGACGATGGTTCTGAATTATTGATAACAGCTGGAATTTCTCCTTTTACTTTTTTTCTTCTTTTTTCTTTAGAAATTTTTGCTGACGAAGTTTCCGTTTCTTCATCCAATTCGATTGTGTTTTCTGAACTTACGGTTACAGGTTCCAATTTAAATTCTCTAGAATTACTCTGAAGTTGCTGGCCAAATGAATTTGAACAAGTAAAAAACAATGCACTGAATAAAATGGTTTTCATAATTCAATTATTGAAGAATTAAAATTGTTAACTCACCTGGGTTTACATCAGTAACTGCATTTCCTCCTATGTCAACCGGAGAATTCCCGTTTAGTCTTGCAGTTCTTAAATCTATTGTGTGTGTGCCAGCCGGCAAACTTATCATAGTGTTTATTGCACCGGTATTGAATGCGTTTGCTAAGCTAGGATTGGTAATAGTAAATCTATTCCATCCGCCAGTTGGAAGAAAAGCCCCATTTAAATACAAGATCATATCAACAGT
>CANHJY010000243.1 GCA_947461185.1 Flavobacteriales bacterium | reverse complement strand
CTTCTGAACAAACCAATGAAAATTCAACCCTATTACAAGTAGATAAAAACATGAACTCATCAATAGACAAATAATCTTGAACTATTGAAAGACGTTCTTTTTGAGATGCAACATCGATATGTAACAAGCCAATATCAGAAACAGACATGTTTCTGTGTGTAAATGCAACAATATAAAACGACCTCTCCCTAATCATTCTTATGCAAAATTGGGGCTTAGAACTTTGGGTTGTGTCATAGAAATGTCAAAAAACATTATTTAGACGCGATTTAAATTAAATAACAAGTAAAATGAGGATAAATTAAGTTTGAAACCACCGCTTTTGGTTATTTTAGCTATCGATTTTGGCTATTAAATGGTTAATATGCATTAAATAATTATGGGAAAACTTTGTTTTGTTCCAACACCGATTGGAAATTTAGAAGACATAACTATTAGGGCTATAAATGTGCTTAAAACGTGTGATTTGATTTTTGCCGAAGACACTCGGGTAACCCATCGTTTATTATCCCACTTCGAAATATCTAAACCAATTCTGCCTTTTCACGCGCACAATGAGCATAAAAGCTTAGAAATGGCTATTCAAAAAATTCAAGCAAACGCATTGACAGTTTTAGTTTCAGATGCAGGAACCCCGGGTATTTCCGATCCAGGGTTTTTATTAGCAAGAGCGTGTGTTGCAGCGGGTATAGATTTGGAATGTTTACCGGGACCAACGGCATTTGTTCCTGCGCTTGTTGTAAGTGGTTTTCCCACTGATAAATTCGTTTTCGAAGGCTTTCTTCCCCACAAAAAGGGAAGACAAACGCGACTAAAACTTTTGGCTCAAGAGGAGAGGACAATTATCCTTTATGAGTCACCTCATCGTTTACTGAAGTGTTTGGAACAGATTCAAGAATTTTTTGGTGCTGAACGTAACGTTAGTGTTTCTCGAGAAATCAGCAAGTTTTATGAAGAGCATCAGCGAGGAACAGCCTCAGAATTAAAAACATATTATACTCAAAAGCCTCCTAAAGGAGAAATAGTAATAATAATTGAAGGATTGTCATAACAGTATGAAATCAAGAGCTTTCTATTTAACGAAATACGGCAATCCAGACACTGCTTTTGAGTTGCGTGAGTTTGAACTACCTCCCCTCAATAATAATCAAATGTTAATTGAGGTAGAGGCTTTCGGTTTAAATTTCGCCGATGTAATGGCTCGGAAGGGCTTATATCGCGAAGCACCGCCTTTGCCATGTGTTTTAGGCTATGAAATAGTGGGAAGAGTTATCCAAGTTAATTCTGAAAAAGATAACTGTTTAATAAACAAAAGAGTGCTGAGTTTCTGTCGATTTGGTGGTTATGCTCAACATGTAATCGTGGAAAAAAATGCTAGTGTCGAAATAGGTCCTATTTCAGCCCATGACGCTCTTCCATTAGGGACTCAAGGTAGCACCGCTTATTACATGTCGGAATATTTGTTTAAAATTAAAGCGGATGAAAAAGCGCTTGTTCATGCTGCTGCCGGAGGTGTTGGAAATTTATTAGTACAACTATTAAAAAGAAAAGGCGTTTTTGTTTTTGCCAAAATAGGTGATGCCTCCAAGAAAAATATTCTTGTGGAATTAGGAGCTGATGAAATTATTAACTACAATTCAGAAGATTATGTTTCCACAATCCAAAAGAGATTAAATGGGCAAAAATTAGATATGAGTTTTAATCCTGCCGCAGGAAGCACCTATAAAAAAGATTTGTCTTTAATTGGTTCAGGCGGCAAATTGGTATTATTTGGTGCATCAGAATTAGCAAAAGGAAAATGGGGAATATTTTCGAAACTAAATTTTGTAAAAAAAATGGGATTGGCACCACCTATTGGGCTCATGATGCAATCTAAAGGAGTTTTTGGTGTGAACATGTTAAGAATTGCCGAATCGCATCCAGAAATATTAAATGAATCCATGACAGCGTTGGTTCGTTTAAACAATGAAGGAGAATTAAAGATACTGGAAGGACAACAATTTCCGCATACCGCATTGAATGAAGCGCATCGCTCCCTAGAATCAGGAAAATCATCAGGGAAAATTAGTGTTTTTTGGGATTGAATAAATTGTTTAAAAACTTTCATTGACATTCCATGATTTCGAAAACCACTCGAATTATTTCAATTAACTTTGTGTCAATTTAATACGAAAAATTATGTCAGCAGATTTAGAAATACAGTCTATATTAAAGCAACTAGGAATCGAAGAAGTGAACAACGGCGCTTCTACAGGTGGAAAATGGTTCAAAACCAGAGGGTCAAAAATCGAATCTATTTCTCCTGTTGATGGAAAAGTAATAGCATCGGTAAATGCCGCTACTGAGGTTGATTATGAAGCTGTGATTCTTAAAGCTCAAGAGGCATTTAAAGAATGGCGCATGATTCCTGCCCCAAAAAGAGGAGAGGTTATTCGTCAGTTGGCAGAAAGAATTAGATTTTATAAAGAACCACTTGGAAGATTGGTATCTTATGAAATGGGGAAATCCCTTCAAGAAGGCTTAGGTGAAGTGCAAGAGATGATTGACATTTGTGATTTTGCCGTTGGTCTTTCTAGACAGTTGTATGGTCTAACGATGCATTCAGAACGTCCTGGTCATAGGATGTACGAACAATATCATCCACTAGGAATTGTGGGCATTATCTCCGCTTTCAATTTTCCGGTAGCAGTTTGGAATTGGAACACCGCATTGGCTTGGGTATGTGGAGATGTTTGCGTGTGGAAACCGTCTGAAAAAACTCCAATTACTGCAATCGCATGTCAACAAATTACAAAAGAAGTTTTTGACGCCAATGGTGTTCCTGAAGGCGTTTCAGGATTAGTAATCGGAGGGCCTGAAATTGGCAAATTAATGGCTGAAGATACCCGAGTTCCTTTGGTTTCTGCAACTGGTTCGACCAGAATGGGGAAATCTGTTGGTGCTGCCGTTGGAGCGCGATTAGGTCGCTCACTTTTAGAGTTAGGGGGAAATAATGCGATTATCATTGCACCAACTGCTGATTTAAAAATGGTTGTTCCTGGAGCTGTATTTGGTGCCGTTGGAACAGCGGGGCAACGTTGTACTTCAACGAGAAGATTAATCATTCATGATTCAATTTATGATAAAGTCAAAGATGCCTTAACTAAGGCCTATGGTCAATTAAAAATAGGAAATCCTTTGGATCAAAACAATCATGTTGGGCCTTTGATTGATGTTGATGCAGTTAATAATTACTTAAATGCTATTGAAAACGCTCAAAAAGAAGGCGGTAAGTGTATTGTTGAAGGAGGTGTTTTGAGCGGTGAAGGATACGAATCAGGATGTTATGTAAAACCATGTATCATTGAAGCTGAAAATCATTTTGCAATTGTTCAGCATGAAACAT
>CANHJY010000242.1 GCA_947461185.1 Flavobacteriales bacterium | reverse complement strand
ATAATTTCCCCACCGGAAAACCTACCTTAAACATAGTTAACAATGAATTTCTGTAATCTTCAGTTAATCTTGAAAGTCTTAAATGATGATTAAAAAGCAAGTTTTCAGCATACCAAATTTCATAACCGCAGAATCGTAACCACCAGCAAAGTTCACTATCTTCAGCACCAGTTACAACACTTGTCCCTGTTCTCGAAGGGGTTAGGTAAATAAATCCAGCAGAAATTGCTTTTTTGTAGGCGTTCATATCTAAAAACATGCCTGCTCCATATATTACGTTTCGTTCAGGACGTACATCACCTGTCTTTTTTGCTTGTGGAGCGCAGGCATACATATAAGCCATACTTTCAAACCAATCTGGAATATCAATGTCACTTTTTACAATTCCTCTTCCTCCCAATGCACCAATTTTTGGATTTGATTGAAGCAATTTATATCCATTCTGAAGATAATCGGGATGCAATTCGTTGTCATCGTCACAAACAAGCACATATTCTGTTTCAACGTTATTCAATCCTTTGGTTTGTGCATGTATTTTACCTGGATTACTCTCGTAAATTACTTCCATTTGAAAAGGAATACCTAATTCATCCCATTTTTCTTTTACAAATTCAGTTGTCCCGTCTTTGCTTGCATTGTCCACTAAAATTAATTTTACGTTCGGTATTTGTTCAATAACAAGATTAGCTATACCTTCAAGTGTTTTAGGCAAATTGTCTTTACCATTGTAGGTGCTAATTATTATGGTTATTCCTTCGATCAAAATTTATTGAATAAAAATAAAAGTATGTGAATGAATTGTTAGTTGCTTAATAACTTTGAATCTCGATAATAAATTTGGGTATAATTTTGGATTTTTTGAGACGATTAAACTGTATTTTTCTCTCCGCAAATCTTTCTCAAATCGACCTATTTCTGTTTCATTTCCCGTTGTCCACATTAATCCTTTTCTTCTTGAGTAGTAGAGCATTTCAGAACTCCATTCATAATCTGTAAAAATTACTTTTTCCTTATTCTTCGTTTGCTTTTGAACTTCTTGACCAAGAACAAATTGCGGATAGTCTGAATTCGTAGTTTTAGACCAGATAAAACGTGTATATTCTTTACTGAAATCCATTCCTTTTGGATGTAAAAAAGGGAAACAAATTATAACCAAAAGAATAATAACGGAACCATATTTATTTTTGAAAATCCCCAGTGATTGAATCAAATTTTGACTCAAATAGAAGGCAAGGGCAAAACAAACAGATAAAAAGGGCAAAACTGCCACAAGATAATAGTCATGGACAAAATATAGATTAAAAAATATGAAGATAGTTGTAAAAACAAGCAAAAGCAAAAACATCAGTTTTACTTGAATTGATCTCAATTCCTTCTTTATAAAGCTTAAAAATGCAGTAATTAAAAGAGTAAATGGAACGATCCCGAAACCAATTCGATTGAATAAAGTGAACCAATTTGAAATGGTTGTTTTATCATCCCAGGTTCCAAAATTCCAATCTCTTAGACTACTGGAAGTTGTTATGTAACTGAACGAAGATTGCATTTTCAAAATATCAGAATGACGAACCCATAGATACATCATTATAAAAGGAACTAAAAAAACAAAGAATACAATTACGGCGTAATTAAAAGATGTCTTTGAAAAAATAAATTTCAAAAACTTTTTTTCTTTAAAAATCGGAATAATTTCCTTTAAAATCTCAGAAACAAATAAAATAGAAATAAGCAAGACAAATGGAAATGCCGTTGTAAGTTTAATGCTATATGCAAAACATCCAATAATGCAGGTAAAAGCTATTAATAGGTAACTCCTTATTCCTGTTATTTCTCTTATTTTTAGAAATAAAAAAACATAAAACAGACAAAATGCTAATGAACAATATTCAATAGTCACATTTCGGCTCCAACAAATTGCAAAAGGAATAAAACAATATTGAAATAAAGATAAAAAGGTGATTAGCTTATTTTTAATAAGTTTTGAGACAACTGCCGTTAGCAAAATGGCCGATAAGGCATAAAAAAATATATTAGTTAAGCGACAAGCGACTTCTATGTTTGAAACTCCAAGTTTGATCAATAAAAATGAAATAGATTGAAATACCGGTAGCTCAAATGGTGCTTGATATGGAGGACCAAAAATGGGGGTATGGTAATTAAAAAAATTAAATCCTTCTTGCGTGTAATTCCAAACTGTAATAGCAGTTTGTGTCTGCCGAAAGGGTTGAATATCTAATAAATTTTGATCAATAGAAATAAGCCTAGGAACAATTGAAAGTAGAATTACGCTTAAAATAATAAGATTAAATCTTTTTCCACTCATATTCAAAAAAAGTCCGTCCTTATTTTTTATAGTCTCCACGTGAAAAATGCTTTTCAATAAAACAATACATTAAAATAAAGAAATAACGACTTCCCATTTCTTTGATCTTCAATTTTGATTCACCGTATTTTCTGTTCGTCCAAGAATTAGGAACAATCTCGTATGAAAATCCTCTAATAATCGCTTTCAATGGGATCTCAATGGTCAAATTAAAATGCGGTGATAATAAGGGTTGAACCCCTTTAATGACATCACGTTTATACAATTTAAATGCATTCGTGGTATCATCATATTTAATTCGCATTACCATTCTTACAATTCTATTTGCAATTCGATTAATGACTTTCTTTAACCATGGATAATCAATTACTTTACCACCTTTCATCCAACGACTTCCGAAGACACAATCCACATTTTTTTCCAACATTGTAGTGTAAAACTTAATTAAATCGTAAGGAGAGTCTGAAAGATCCGCCATCATTATTGCGACACAATCGCCTTCAAAACGTTCCAAACCATATCGAATGGCATATCCAAAACCATTCGGTCCATGATTTGTAACATACCGCAAAGTGGGAATAGTTTCAGTTAATGATTTTAAAACAGCTTCAGTACCGTCTTTGGAGTTATCATTAACTACCAGAATTTCATGGTCAATTTTAACTTCACTAAAGGCCTTATGGATAGCTTGAAGAGTTTCCGGAATTGATTCCTCTTCATTGTATGCAGGCATTACAATACTAAGTTTCATTAAACGCGTTTAAGCATATTTGCATGCATTTCAACTAATGTAGACTTAAGGTCAAAACTGTAATCCCAATCAGGATAGTGATTTTTAAATTTCTGAACATCACTGATATACCAAATGTGATCACCAATGCGATTATCTTCAGCATAGCTGAAATTCATTTTGTTTCCGCTTATTTCTTCGCACAATTCGATTGCTTCCACCATGCTGCAATTAGAATGACGACTTCCCCCAGCATTATAAACCTCTCCTTGTTTTGGATTTAAATAATAGTGCCAGAACATATTGACCAAATCGTAACTGTGAATGTTGTCTCT
>CANHJY010000241.1 GCA_947461185.1 Flavobacteriales bacterium | reverse complement strand
TCCTGTCTCGCTCAAATAATGAAATATCATCAACAAAAAACTTGAAAATTTGAAAATCCTTATATCCGAAATCAACTAAAAACTCTTTCAAACTGAGATCCCATTTTTTATATTTTAAATACAGGCTGTCAGATTCACAAAATTTGCTTAATGTTCTTCTTGCACCCCAACTATCCTCAGATCCAGGAAATTTCAATTCGAACGCATTCATAAACACCCCCCATTTAATATTCGCTGAGTCCAAACAAATTTCAATGCTATCAATTTCCTGAATTTTGCTTACAATTTTCTTGTTTTGTTCCAGCAATTCTGTATTCACTTTTTCATTGTGAATTGACTTGTAATAATAAGCAAATCCTGTTGCAATAATTACAACGAACACGAGTGTACCAAAATAAATGAATTCGATAGCGACACGTCGTTTTGTTAATTTAATCATGATACCTTGATAGAATTTACCTTGAAGATTTATATTCAGTAAACGAAAGTAGAAAATTGATTGATGCTAAACAAAGTTAATCAATGAGTACATGAATTGATTTAAGCGATATATGATTTCGTTTACTAATAACCAAATAAAAAAACACTTGCTTTTAAACAAAAAGTAATGAGAATAAGTTGTAATTACTTTGTGAACTTCAAAAGTTCAATGGAAATAAAAAGTATTTTTTTACACTACGAAACAGATATTATTCTTTGCTAAACAGTTATTAATTAAACAGATTGATTATGTTTACAACATGTATCGTGAATCGCGATATTAAATAATAAGATGAAAGTCTATGAGGACAGGAAGAGAGGCACGTACGGCTTCTCTTTTCTGTTAATGTGAAATAATGGGAGGAAAAAGATCGTCAAACAGGTATAATACTCAAGAATCTAGGAGGGATTTAATGTCATCGTTTGACGATTATATGGTCAAATCAAATCATTTTTTATCCATACAAAATCAAGAAGACCTTATCAATCTTCTTAATCTTAGTCAATCTGACCTACTATCCATTATTAACAATGAATATCATCAGTTTGAGGTTAGGAATCGTAAAGGAGGTACGAGGAAAGTTCAAGCACCAAATGAACGGTTGAAAGCCATACAAGATGAACTTTTGATTTATTTAAATTCAATTCAGGTAACAAAGTTCAATGATTTACAACCTCATTCATTTGCGTACACAAAGACCATTTCAAATAAACAACCTAATAAAAGATCAAAAAATATTGTTTCAAACGCGCAATTGCATGTTCGAAAGAAACTCGTAGTGAACATTGATATCATGAATTTCTTCAACTCCATCGAAAATTCACATCTTCAAACACTATTTAAAAATTACCCTTACTATTTCGATGATCAGGTTTCTGACTTATTGATTAAAATTGTCTCCAAAGACAATAAATTACCTGTTGGTGCCCCAACATCTCCAATCATTTCAAATATGGTAATGCTCAAAGTTGATCAAGAGTTAATGAACATACCAAATGTGACATACTCTAGATTTTCAGATGACATTACATTTTCTACAAATCGTTTTGAAAAAAATGAAGCACAACTTTTAATCAATCATGCCAAAGAAACCTTGACTCAATATGGATTTCATTTGAATCCAAAAAAGGTCAAAATCATGCGAAATACAGATCAGCAGTTGGTTACTGGACTCATCGTAAATGAAAAAGTCAACGTACCAAGGTCCTATATCCGAAGTATAAAAGCAATAATGCATAATGTCCACATAAAAGGATGGGATGTAGCTGCAATTGATTACTACAATAAGAATGGTCGGAGATCATATTTCAAAAATATTTCTAATGAGTTTATTTGTTCAAATTATTCATTAGGTTATTATTACTCACATTTTATCAAATATCACTTTCAGGCATCGCTGAGTGGCATGATAAACCATGTTGGATATATCCGCGGAAAAAAAGATGAAGTTTTCCTAAACCTTAGAGCTGATTTTGAAGCGTTAACCAAAAATTTTATTGAATCGGATGTGCCTTCTGTTCGAACGTGCTTTGTCACAAGAGCAACTGCAAAAAACTTGATGAGACATATTTATTACTTCATATGTTTGGCAAAAGATCATTCCAAAGAAATCATTGAACACTTTGAAAAGGAGAAAATCGATTTCCTTTCAATTTCATTAGAAAATCTTGATAAAGACCTCATACTTCAAAAGAAATACATCCCTCGGATATTAGCATACATGGAGAAAAACTACAATTATCAAAGACTAATTGAAAACAGTCCAGGATTTACAAAAAAAGAAAAATGGAAGTCATTCGATAATAAAACTCTCGAGGAAATAGAAAAGTCATTTTACAGGCGAATTTATCACCTCGATACTAAATGCAAATTGCTTCATCAAAATTTCACTAAAGGATCCTTAACATTAAAAAACAGCGGCGTGTATTATGAAAATGAGGCAAAAGAGGTACAATCCGAAAAATATCTATTAACACCTGATTTTCTAACCGAATTAGGCATGCACTGTTGTAAAGGTTGTATTGAACATTCTGCTTCTTAACCATTTTTAGATAAATCCATCAAGGCCCAAAATCACAATCATTTTGAAATAATTAAGGTGCTCCTCAATATTTAGGACGTCAACAATATGAATTTAACTGGAGTTACCCGTGTTACCCAGGTATCACCCGAGTAACCCAAGTAACACCCGAGTTACTCGAGTAAACATCTTGTTTTTATTAAAAATGACTGAAATCCACACCCGAGTTACCCGAGTAATTGTGTTGTGTTCATTATGCAAGTCGTTATTTTATTCAATAATCAAGATGAGAACTGGTTATTTTTAAAAATAATCGAAGCGTTTACTTTTAGATGATTTCGAGAAAGAGAATACAAACGAATTACTCGTGTAATTGGGGAGATCAAAGTGAATAGTTCTGTTCAAACAATGCTTAATTCAAAGTAATTCAAGTGTTTAAAATGAACAGGGTAATTACGTTGTATGAATGTACAATAATACCATCGATAGAAATTTTTCGATGTGATGGAATAAAAAAAGTGCTTCCAATCGGAGGTACTTTTTTTATTTGTTGGGCTCTATTTACTCCGATGGTGTGTCGATGATCACAATCAACGAACGCTCTACTCTCAAGACCAACTGCAACACTTTGGTGTCGGAAATTACCCACTTATAAATTTCCGTGCCATCCTCTTTTGATTCACTATCTGGCTTATCCAGTTCACCCATGAACTCCGCTACTAATACTTTGGCATAAGCAATTGCCTGTGTCCGATTCGTATTGGAGAAATAAGTGATGGTCGAGTCATCATCGTAACGGTACCACACTTTGTTCTTCGGTGATTCATCCGGACTTATAATGATTGGTTTGTCGATTGTTTGTGCAGTTCCTATCATTCCGATGAGAAGCATTGCGAG
>CANHJY010000240.1 GCA_947461185.1 Flavobacteriales bacterium | reverse complement strand
CGTTGCATTTCTCGGAATTTAGGAATTGAATCGGCAAAGGGTGAGTTTATTTGCTTTTTGGACAGTGACGATTACCACTTATCTAAACATTTAAAAAAATTATACGAACTCATCAAATCAAAGAATTTTCAATCTGCCTTTTATTTTTCAAATTCTTTTAATGAAACGGAAGAAGGACAAAGATCTGATCGATTTTGTCCAGAATATACGAAAGACAAACCCTATCATTATTTTTTAAACTACACCGTTAACCCACAGCGTTGGGCTGTTCATAATTCCGTTTTCGAAAAAGTTAAATTTGATCCAGAAGTAATCATTTGTGAGGACATGGATACTTCAATGCGCATTGCAGCAGCCAATTTCCCTATTTTTCAATTGAATGAACGAACAACAGTATATGTTGCGGCATCGGATAGTTTTACCCATGGAGATAACCAAAAATGGGAAAAGGAATTGTTTTACCTTAAACGAATTTTTAGTAAACGTGAATTGAAAGGAAAGCTGCCTTTGTTCTCGAAATTGAGACTGCTGAGCATGTGTTATTTTCATTTGGCTAGTAAAAATCAAAAAGAGCGTAAAATTTTTGAAATGTATAGAAATACCTTCAGATCATTTTTTTTATACCCAAAAGGATACAATGGAAAAACCAATTTTCCTTTATTGGTTATGATGATTTATGAATTACCTTTTATAGGTAAGTTTATAAGATTTATTAAAAATCGGAATGGGTACAGTAAAACAATTATGCAATGAATCTTCAAAATAAAAAGGTTGTTGTTCTAGCTCCCCATACAGACGACGGAGAACTTGGAGCTGGAGGTACTATTTCGAGATTAATAAGAAGTAATACAAAAGTTAGATATGTAGCATTTTCAACAGCAGAAGAATCTGTTCCAGAGGGGTTTCCAAAAGACATTTTGAAAACCGAAGTTCGCGATGCAACTAAAAGGCTTGGAATTGATGAATCAGATTTAACAATTCTAAATTTCCCAGTTCGTAAATTGAACTATCACAGACAAGAAATTCTTGAGGCTTTAATTGAATTGAGAAAAGAGGAATTTGATATCGTTTTTGTACCATGTTTAAATGATATTCATCAAGACCACAGTACAATTGCTCAAGAAGCTTTAAGGGCATTTAAAAACACTACTATATTGGGATATGAATTAATATGGAACAATTTATCATTTAATACAACGTGTTTTATTGAGTTGGAAGAAGAAGACATTCGAAATAAAGTTAATGCCTTAGCAGCATATAAGTCCCAGAACAAAAGAGACTACATGAGTGAGGATTTTATTTTTTCATTGGCTAAGACAAGAGGGGTTCAATCCGGCAAAAAATACGCAGAGGCTTTTGAAGTAATACGTTTAATGTTAACACTATGAATGTATTGATGACAGGCGCAGGAGCACCTGGAGGCCCCGGAATAATTAAATGTTTGAAGGAAAATTCAAATCTGAATTTGACCGTTTGTGATATAAATGAAGCTGCATCTGGAAGGTTTTTAAACAACTCCTTTTTTATAGGAAAGATTGCTAGTGATCCAGACTTTATTGATTTCATGATAGAACGTTGCCTTGAATTAAAAATCAATGTTTTATTTCCCCTTGTTACAAGAGAATTATTTAACCTAGCAAAAAATAAGCATTTATTTGAACAGCATGGCATAAAGGTGATTGTTTCAGATTATCATTTTTTGAATATTGCAAACGACAAAGGGCTATTGCATAAGCATTTACTTGAAAACGAATTGCCGGTTTCACAATTTAAAATCGCAAAAACAATTGAAGATTTAAATTCAGCTTTAATTAATCTTGGTTATCCTGCAAAAAAAATATGTATCAAACCGACTGTTTCAAATGGCAGTAGAGGCGTACGTATAATTGATCCAGAAGCGGATGAATTTAACTTACTCTTCAATGAGAAACCAAATTCACTTTTCATTTCTAAAGAAAAACTATTTCAAATATTGGAAAATAGGGTATTCCCAGAATTATTGATTTCTGAATATTTACCTGGAGAGGAGTATACAGTTGACACCTTGGTTGATAATGGCAAATTAAAAATAGTAGTTCCGAGGAAAAGGACAAAAATGAGCGGGGGTATTTCTGTTGGTGGCGAAATAATCGAGAATTTGGAAATAATAGATCAAGTAAAGCAAATTTCTGATTCTATGAAATTACATGGTCCTATTGGTTATCAATTTAAAAAATCGGAAACTGGTGAATTTCGAATTTTAGAAATGAATCCAAGGATCCAAGGAACGAGTGTCGCATTAATGGGGGCTGGAGTTAACCTACCACTTTGGGCTGTGGAGCAGGAATTAGGAATCAAAAGAGAAATTCCAGTTGTTAAATGGGGAACTAAATTTGTAAGGTATTATAATGAACTTTATTATTAAGGTTTAATGTCCATAGACTCTTACGATACTTTTTTAATTGATTTAGACGATACGCTTTATGATGAAAAGTTGTATCTTTTTGAGGCTTATGAGAGAATTAGCGTCTTTCTTTCCCATAGAAAGAATATTGAAAGTGAATTAATGGCTAGTTTTCTTAAAGAAACATTTTTGAAAGAAGGAAGAACTAATTTATTCGACAAACTCATTAATACGTTCAAAATTGGACATACTTTAACAGATGAACTCTTGGACGTAATGAGAACCATCAACCTTAAAAATAAGATTCAATTATTTCCTGAAGCCTATGTTTTATTAGCTCAATTAAACGAAAGAAACAAAAAAACAATAATCGTTACCAATGGTAATATAACACAGCAAGAGAATAAATTAAAAAATATAGATTGGAGAGGATTAAGGAGTTCAATTGAGGTTATTTATGCCAAAAATTTTGGTTCAAAGCCGAATTGCAGTGTTTTTGATTTTGCCTGCACTAAATTTAACTTAACAAATCAGAAGATTTTAATGATAGGTGATAGCACTGTTGATAGAGAATTTGCAAAAAATAGTTCGATAGATTTTATTCATCGGGAAGAAGTGTTTGAATGGGTAAAATAGAAGTAATAACAGATCTTCCAAAAAACATTAGTGCTGAAATAGAGCATTACTTTTTGGTGCGTCAAAAGTATAAAATAAGGACACCCAAGGTTCATCACCTGAAAAATGCATTCGTTTCAGAACAAGGATTAGTGGTCAAAAACCTGTTGCTTAATCGATATTCGGCATTTAATTTATGTGGGCGTGAAGATAATACTTTCTATTTACCTTATTGGCGCTTAAGTCTTGAACAGATGTTGGTTTCTAAATTCGGAAAGAGTTTGAAATCGATTTCACTGAAAGATGAGAAAAACTACATTCTCATTTATTCCAAATGGTTTAATTATTCATTTTGGATTAACTCATGTTTGGTGAGATTAATAATGGCTGAAAAAGAAGGTAATCTTGAAAATAGTTT
>CANHJY010000239.1 GCA_947461185.1 Flavobacteriales bacterium | reverse complement strand
TAAATTGGTAGAAGCTACTCCTCAAAATTTTAGAACTTTTATGAAATCAGGCAAGAAAACAGTTGTCATCTATCCTACAAATGACAAGCAGTTGGCAAGTTCGTTTATAAATACATTAGTAACAGCAGGTAATAAAATTGATGAAGACAATTTTTCGTTTTATGCAACAAAGGAATGGGTGAATTTTGATGATATCAAAGCTGTACTGAAAAATAAATTTAATTTTCATTATGCTAGTCCTAATGACCTGAATTATAGTTACAATAAAACTGAAGCCATAAACAAGGTTTATCGGGTGAGATTCAATGCGGATTTAACAAAAATGGCAGTACAAGGTTATGATGTCGTTTTGTATTACGCTGCTGAATTATTATTAGGTATGGATTATCCATATTTGATAATGAATGATTTTCAATTGCGTCAAGTTGCAACTGAGGATGGTTTTGAAAACAGTAAATGTTTTATCATTGAACAAGAAGATTACGAACTGATTAACATAGAAGATTAATGGATAAGTTTTTAATAGCTAATCAATTTGAACATCTTCAAGATCATATTTGCAAAAAGGTTCAAGAAATAGATGGTGTTGCTTTTTTCAAAGAGGATAAATGGCAGCGAGAAGAAGGTGGTGGTGGAAGAACCCGAATTATTGAAGAGGGTGGTGTTATTGAAAAAGGAGGTGTCAATTTTTCAGCAGTTCATGGTCCAGTGAGTGATTTAATGAAAAAACAGTTAGGTCTTGACGGAAAAGAATTTTTCGCTTCAGGCGTTTCAATTGTTTTACATCCATTTAATCCAAATGTTCCGATAATACACATGAATGTGCGTTATTTTGAAATGGATACCGGTGTTTTTTGGTTTGGAGGTGGAATCGATCTTACACCGCATTATGTTATTCCTGAAAATGCAGCATTATTTCACGCTGGTTTAAAGAAAGTTTGTGATAGATTTAAAGCGGATGCCTACGAGTCATATAAAAATTGGGCTGATGACTATTTCTTTATTCCTCATAGAGATGAAACTAGAGGTGTTGGCGGAATATTTTTTGACCATTTGGATGGACAATCAGGAAAATCAAAAGATGAAATACTAAATTTTTGCATTGAGCTTGGTCAATTGTTCCCCGAGGTATACCAGCAGCAAGTTGAATTAGGTAAAGTAAAATCATACGGAGAGGAAGAATTGCAATGGAGAAATATTCGCCGAGGACGCTATGTTGAATTTAATCTCGTTCATGATAAAGGAACCAAATTTGGATTGTTAACAGGAGGAAGAACGGAGTCAATTTTGATGAGCTTGCCAAAAGAAGCCAATTGGTTTTATAATTATGAACCTAAAGCAGATACTGCCGAAGCGCTAACGCTAAGTATGCTGAAAAAAGGAGTTGACTGGTTAGGATTAAATAATTAACTTATTCCATTCAAGCTAACTTCCTGCGTCTCAATTCTTTTGTGATTAATGTCAGTTCACGTCCCGTTTGTCCTGCAACTGATGTGTTTTCATCTGCTCTTCTAAGCAAGTAGGGCATAACTTCTTTAACCGGACCGTAAGGAACATATTTGGCAACATTGAATCCTGCATGAGCTATGTTGTATGAAATATGGTCGCTCATTCCTAGAAGTTGAGCTAAATAAATACGTTGGTCATCATTTTTAATGTTTTTTTCCTGAATGAGTTGAGTTAGTATCTGCGCACTTTCTTCGTTATGTGATCCAGAACACAAAGCCATTACATCGATGTTTTCAATAATTATATGAATTGCCTTATTGAAGTCACTATCTGATGACGCTTTATCAGGTTGAATTGGTGATGGATAACCCATTATTTTTGCTCTTTCTCTTTCCTTTTCCATGTAGGCACCACGGACCAATTTTACACCATAATGGAAGTTTTCAGTTTTACAGATTTCTATTTCTTTAATTAAATATGCAAGACGGTCGTGTCTATACATTTGTAGCGTATTGAATACAATTGCACTTTGTTTATTGTATTTACGCATCATATCAAGTGTAATACGGTCAATTGTATCTTGAATCCAAGATTCCTCTGCATCGATAAAAACGGGAACTTTACTTTCGAATGCCGCCTTGCAAATAGCATTAACGCGCTCTAAAATTGCATGGTATGCTTTCAATTCCTCCGAATTTAAGTTTTCAATCCTTTGATTCGCATTTTCAAGAATGTGATGCTGTGCGATTCCCGTGACTTTAAAAACGGCAAATGGAATTGCAGGATTGTTTTTCGCTGCCTCAATTGTTGAAATGATTTCCTTCACAGTATTTTCGAAATCTTCGTCTGAAGTTTTTCCTTCAACCGAATAGTCTAGAATTGTTCCTACTCCAAATTGGTGGAGATGAGAAATAGTTTGAGAACAATCTGCAATATTTTCACCACCGCAAAATTGTTTGAAAATTGTCTTTTTTATTATTCCTTTAATTGGAAGGCCTATTTTTAAAGCATTGATAGTAAACCATTTGCCAATTTTTACAAGTTTTGGATTTCCAATCAATTTAAAAAGTTGGTAAGCCCTTTTTAGGTCTTTATTCGATTTGCTTTTAAATGCAATTTCGGTGTTTTCGAATGAAATCATATCGTAAAAATAATTGCTTTTCAAACAAGTCGTATGCAGTTCGCCAATCATTATTTATTTTTGAGCATATTTCGTAATTAATGTATCGACAAGAAAATCATTTGCAGCATATAGAAATTGGTTCTTTATTGGATTCCTCGCTTGAAAAGTTACTTTCGAATAGTTTTTCAAATGCTAAAATCGCAATACTTGTTGATGAAAACACACATGAATATTGTTTAGAATACCTAATTACATCATACACGCAACTCGCTAATGCAGAAATTATTCTAATTCCTTCAGGTGAAGAAAATAAAGATCTCGAAATTTGTGTGCAAGTATGGGAAGCCTTAATAGATTACAGATTTGGAAAAAAGGACTTGCTCATTAATTTAGGTGGAGGGATGATCACTGATCTTGGCGGATTTGTGGCATCAGTTTATAAACGAGGTGTTTCATTCATTAATATACCAACTTCTCTTCTGGCAATGGTTGATGCAAGTATTGGTGGAAAAAATGGGATAGATTTGAATGGAATTAAAAACCAATTGGGTTGCATTCAATTTCCGGAATTAACCATTATTGACGATTGTTTTCTACAAACCTTGCCTGATGAGGAGATTAAAAATGGCTTTGCGGAAATAATTAAACATGCTTTGATTGCTGATGCCAATTTGTGGAATGATTTCAAAAAAGGAAATCTCGAAATTAAAGCCAAAAGCGATCTAATCAAACGGGCCATTCAAATAAAAATGGACATCGTAGAAAAAGATCCATTTGAATCAGATTTGCGGAAATTGTTAAATTTCGGACACACAATTGGTCACGGATTAGAAGGTGCGCTGCTTGAAATAAATCCAATAGCTCATGGCCATGCTGTTGCAATTGGGATGATTGGTGAGTCTTAT
>CANHJY010000238.1 GCA_947461185.1 Flavobacteriales bacterium | reverse complement strand
GTTTACATCTGACACTGCCAATTCATAATTCCCTGCAGACACATCTGTCATTACATAGGTATCACCCGTAAATTGAACCCCATCAATTCTGTATGGAGATGTTCCACCAGATATATTCACTACTATTGCTCCATCTGCATATCCATTACACGTAGGATTGATGGTTGACACATGGATGCTCATGGGTTGCTGTGCAAATAAGCTTCCTGTTAATACTGTTAAAGATGATGCGAGTAAAAAAGTTCTTGTTTTCATAATTTCAATTTTTAATAATTTTTGTTTCATTTGGTTGAGACAAAGTTGTGGGCATTTCAACCGAAAAAAAAGAAATCTGATGTTACAACATACCAAATTGGAAGCTTTCACCGAGCAAGCCTAAGTAGTTGTACGTAATTAATAGGGTATTTCTTATTCAAGCAATAAACTGAGCCTATTATAACACCAGTTTTTTAATGAAAAAATCAACTCTCTAATGTCTAAATAAGCTAAAATCAAAAGATTGAATTATTGATTGGATATAAGGAATCCTATCAAATCTTCCTCACTGGAATTTTTAAGCGTAAATGTGGTTTGAAGGTTGCTTTGTAACAGCGCATTTTTGGTAGTTGAACCCCAGGCGATTATTTCACCTTTCGGCTTTGCATTGCAAGATAAATATGACTCTACATTGGAAGGGCTTGTAAAAACATAATAATCGCAATGAGGTATCAACTTACAATTTGGTAAAGTTTGGTACACTTCTATTTCCAATAATTGCATACTCGGAATAATATTGCTAATGGTTCGTTTAGATTGTTTCGAGCTCGGAAACAATACTTTTCTTTCTCCCAACCATTTTAAAAATTCAAAAGCAACCTGATCGGGATTTCCACTTGTTTTACCAATAAAACTCAGTTTTAAACCTTTTTCAATAAGTTTTTGGGCCGTAGTTGACCCAATACATGCGATTTCAACACCTGCTGGAATATCAGCTTTTTCAAGAAAAAAGTTCGCGGCTCTAATGCTGCTGAAGAAAATAACCTCGTATTCTGAGTTTGAAGAAAAATTTATTGGTTCAAAATAAATAAGCGATGAAGCATGTAGCTCAATGTTATTTATTTCACAAAATGATGGCAATTCAATTAAATCGTCAATGTTTTTTGAAACAAACAGTTTTTTCACCATTCATTAGCATTTTCAGAGGTCAAATCGTGAACTATTGTTTCAGCAATATGCTCCAAATCTTCACTTTCATATGTGTTGAATATGGTACCCTCTTCCCAAGTATTGGCGAATGCAACATGGATTTTAAAATCATCATCACAATAAACCCCTAACGGTAATTGACATCCACCTTTCATCAATTGCAAAACTTTTCTTTCTATAGCAATTTTTGATTGCACATCAGGATGATTGATTGCTTGAAGAAAAGCATTTAAATTAGCATCCTTTTCACGGATTTGTAATGCCAAGACACCTTGAGCTGGTGCAGGCACAAAGGATGTAGGGTCCAGACGAATAGATTTGAATTGATCAAGATTAATTTGAAGTCGGTCAACTCCTGCTTTAGCAAGTAATATCGCATCAAATTGACCATCTGCAAGTTTTTGAATACGTGTTGGCACATTGCCACGAATATCCTTGATTTCAATAAGGTCGAATAAAGATACCAACTGTGCCTTTCTTCTTGCGGAAGAAGTTCCTACGACTGCGCCTTTTTTTAAGCTGAAAACTTGATTTTCATCTATTGCATCATATCTAATAAGCAATAAATCCGCAGGGTCTTCCCTTTCAGAAACACAAGCAATCTGTAATCCTTCAGGCTGGTTTGTTTCCAAATCTTTATGGGAATGCACTGCTAGGTCAATTTCATGATTTATTAAAGCGTCTTCAATTTCTTTTGTAAAAAAGCCCTTACCTTCTATTTTATCAAAACTTAAATTTTGAATGGCATCACCTTTTGTTTTGATTATTGTAATCGTAACAGAAGCTCCTAATTTCTCAAGTTGATTTTTGATATGATGTGCTTGCCACAATGCCAAATCGCTACCGCGTGATCCGATTCGAATTTGCATAACCTATTGGTTTTTTAACATAATTTCTTTAGCCATCAGCATGGGAACGCTCATATACTTCTTTTCCATGTAGCCAATTATTTTATCCAAAACTTCCTTTGATTCATTATCCAGTTTTTGAATATCATTTTTGAATACTACGTTCATTGCTGTTGATTTGATTTCTTTCACTTTCTCTGGAACGCCTCTCATTGCTAATTCAACAGCTCTAATTTTTTCAATCTGTTCAAATTCATAGCGTGCCTCTGATAAAATTTCTTCGACATGCTGAATTTCCTGTGACCTGCTTTTAAGATTCTCGTTCGATACTTTTTGCAATAAATCAACTGAAATATGAGTTACCGGATATTTGTCAAGAACTTCAGGATGAAGATCTTGTGGTAAAGCGATATCGATAACCACTTTTTTAGTCGATTCTCCAGCTAAAAGACGCTCATAAATCTCAGTTGTAATGATATGTGTATCAGCTCCAGTGCAAGCAATGATAATGTCAAATCCTTCATTAAATTCAGCAATTGATTTCAAAGAAAATGCTTTTCCATTAAGATCTGATGCTAATTGTTCAGCTTTAGAAAGCGTTCTATTGAAGACAGTGAAATTTTTAAATCCATGCTTCTTAAGAAAACGTGCCATATTGGTATTGGTAACCCCAGCGCCAATTATCAAAATCCTTGCATCCAAGGGAATATTCATATCCCTTAATTTATGATACGCCAATGAAACAACTGATACCGGTTTTGTAGCGATGCTTGTTTCAGTGTATACACGTTTTGCAGTTTCTATAGTGTGTCGAACAACTAAACGAATATAATCACCTGTTAAACCATTTTTCTTTGAGGTTTCATAAGCAGCTCTTACTTGTGTAATTATTTCTCGCTCACCAACCACCATTGAATCAATTGAAGAGGCAACAGCTAGAATATGAGAGATCGCATCTTGGTCTTTATAAATTTCAGCTTGTTCTGCAAACATTGAAACCTGATCATTATTCATGTTTGGGTAAAGTAGTTTACAGAAATTAGCTAGAAACATTGCGTTAACTTCTTCTGAACAAACCAATGAAAATTCAACCCTATTACAGGTAGATAAAAACATGAACTCATCAATAGAAAAATAATCTTGAACTATCGAAAGTCGTTCTTTTTGAGATGCAGCATCGATATGTAACAAACCAATATCAGAAACCGACATGTTTCTGTGTGTAAATGCAACAATATAAAACGACCTATCCCTTTCCATTCTGATGCAAAATTGGGGCTTAGAACTTTGGGTTGTGTCATAGAAATGTCAAAAAACATTATTTAGACACGATTTAAATTAAATAAAAAGTAAAATGAGGATAAATTAAGTTTGAAACCACCGCTTTTGGTTATTTTAGCTATCGATTTTGGCTATTAAATGGTTAATATGCATTAAATAATTAT
>CANHJY010000237.1 GCA_947461185.1 Flavobacteriales bacterium | reverse complement strand
GATTTGTTGATTTCAAAAACTGACTTTCGATTAAACATGAACTCAAGAGAACCATTAGGAACTACACTCCCTCCCGCCTTATTAAAATAAGATTTCACATTAGCCACTGTACGCGTTGGATTATCTGTTGCACATTCCACAACAACTAATACGCCGTGTGGACCTTTTCCTTCATAAATTACCTCAGTAAATGAGCTGACATCTTTTTGAGCTGCGCGTTTAATTGCTGCTTCGATGTTATCCTTAGGCATGTTTTCGGCCTTCGCATTCTGAATGGCCGTTCTCAGCTTTGCGTTGGTCGCAGGATCCTCGCCACCTTCTTTCGCAGCCATTGTAATTGCCTTACCGAGCTTCGGAAACAACTTAGACATTTTATCCCATCGCTTTTCTTTTGCGGCTCTTCGATATTCAAATGCTCTTCCCATAATCGTAATATAATCAAGGCAAAAATAGTTTTTTTAACGGACTAGACAATACCAAATAGTAGATGGCAATTGAAAAAGTATATGGATTCAATGGCTAATATATGGATTCAAAGTTTCGAATTCAAGGCAATCCATTAACTTTGCAAAGAAGTTTCTGTTTATGAAAAGTATCCTTGTTTTGGGTGCAGGAATGTCTGCATCATCTCTTATCCGTTATCTGTTGAATAACGCAGTGGAAAATGATTGGATGATAAACCTAGTTGACCAAGACATAGAATTAGCGCATCGAAAAATAGGTAATCATACAAGAGGAAAAGTACTCCATTTTGACGCCTTGAATCAAGCAGCACGTTTGAAAGCAATTGAGGAAGCAGATTTGGTAATTTCTATGTTACCGGCTAAATTTCACCCAGAAGTAGCTAAGGATTGTATAACAGCAAAAAAGCATTTGATCACACCTTCATATGTTTCGGCTGAAATGAAAGCCTTGCACCAAGATGCTCTAAAAGCAGGAATTATCATTATGAATGAAATAGGTGTAGATCCAGGTATTGATCATATGAGTGCGATGCAAATCATTCATAAAATCAAATCAGAAGGAGGAACACTGCATGCCTTTAGGTCTTTCTGCGGAGGACTAATAGCGCCAGAAAGTGATGACAACCCTTGGAATTACAAGTTCACATGGAATCCAAGAAATGTGGTTCTTGCCGGACAAGGTGGCTTGGCAACCTTTATTGTAAACAACGAATACAAGTATATTCCCTATCATCGTTTATTTGGTAGGCTTTTTCCGATAAATATTGAAGGATTTGGGGATTTTGAAGGTTATGCCAATAGAGATTCTCTATCATACAGGAGTACCTACGGCATCGATAACATTCCTACGATATTTCGGGGTACCTTGAGAAGAAAAGATTTCTGCACTGCTTGGAATGTTTTTGTTGAATTAGGGATGACAGATAATTCCTTGCCAATGGAAAATTCGGAGCAACTTACACCCCGTAATTTTATCAATGCATTTTTACCATATAGAGAAAATCAATCAGTTGAAGATAAATTCAAATCCTTTCTTGGAGAAACCCGTTTGCATTTATATGAACGTTTTGAGTGGCTCGGACTTTTTGATAACGAGAATCCAATTGGAGTCGATAATGCAACACCCGCTCAATTACTAGAGAAAATTCTAATTGGTAAATTGGTATTAAACCCTGATGATAAAGATATGTTGGTCATGTATCATGAGTTTGAGTATACTCAAAATGATAAAAACCATAAAATCGTATCATCCATGATTTGTTTAGGTGAAGATAAAACGCATACAGCCATGGCAAAAACAGTCGGTCTACCGATAGGAATTGTTTCCAAATTGATTCTAAATGGTGAAATTTCAGAAAGAGGTGTATTATTACCTTTACAAGCTCACATATATGAGCCTATTCTAAGCGAATTGTCGCATTACGGCATTTCATTTCTTGAAAATAGATTGGAACAAAACTCTGAAAATATTACGTAACTCCATCATAGATCAAATGCACAGATTATATTTAAAAAAACAATTGAAAAATGTCTAAAGCTAAATATACCGTAACCGCAGCCTTACCTTATGCCAATGGCCCTCTTCACCTTGGCCATGTGGCTGGTGTTTATCTTCCGGCTGACATTTTTGTCCGCTTTCTTAGAATGAATAATCACGATGTTGCCTTTATTTGTGGAAGTGATGAACATGGTGCGGCTATTACATTACGTGCAAAAAAAGAAGGTATCAGCCCTCAAGAAATCGTAGATAAATACCACGATTTGATTAAAACAGCTTTTAATGACTTTCATATTAATTTCGATATTTTTCATCGGACATCCGCCCCTATTCATCACGAAACTTCTCAAGCATTTTTCAAAGTTCTCCATGAAAACGGGAAGTTCACAGAGGAAACAAGTGAACAATATTATGATGAAACTTTTGATCAATTTTTAGCAGATAGATACATTTCCGGAACTTGCCCAAAATGTCAAAATCCAGGAGCCTATGGCGATCAATGTGAAAAATGTGGTTCGGATTTAAGTCCAAAAGATTTGATAAATCCTATTTCTACTCTGAGTGGAAAGACTCCAGTTTTAAAAACAACCTCTCATTGGTACTTGCCCATGCAATTGCATGAAAACTGGTTGAGAACATGGATCAAAGAAGGTCAACTCGATGGTATTCAGCAACATGACCCGAAAACTTGGAGGAATCAAGTTATTGGACAATGTATGTCATGGATAGACGGGGGTCTGCATCCTAGAGCAATGACAAGAGACTTAAATTGGGGTGTAAAGGTTCCGCTACCCAATGCAGAAGGGAAAGTATTATATGTTTGGTTAGACGCGCCTATTGGTTACATTTCAGCAACAAAACAATGGGCATTAGACCATAATAAAGATTGGAAAGATTACTGGACGGGTGACAGGAAGTTGATTCATTTCATTGGTAAGGACAATATTGTATTTCACGCAATTATTTTCCCTATTCTTCTAAAGGATCACGGAGGATTCATATTACCAGATAATGTTCCAGCCTATGAATTCTTGAATTTAGAAGGCGATAAGTTTTCTACTTCTAGAAATTGGGCTGTATGGCTTCATGAATACATTGCCGCCTATCCAGATAAAATCGATGAACTTAAATATGTGCTCACTGCTATTGCCCCCGAGAGCAAGGACGCTGAGTTTACTTGGAAAGAATACCAAACACGCATTAATAGCGAATTAGCAGATATTCTTGGAAATTTTGTGAATCGTGCTTTGGTACTTACTCATAAATATTACGAAGGAAAGGTTCCGAATTGTGGATCTTTAACTGAGGCTGATGAACAAGTAATAGAAGCAATACATCAAATTCCAGTAAAAATAGCTACCCTTATTTATCAATACAAACTTCGAGATGCACAAGTAGAGGCGATGAATTTGGCTCGAATTGGCAATAAATATCTTGCAGAACAAGAGCCGTGGAAATTGATAAAAACGGATCCTGATCGTGTTGCAACCATCATGAACATCGCATTGCAAATTACCGCAAATCTG
>CANHJY010000236.1 GCA_947461185.1 Flavobacteriales bacterium | reverse complement strand
GAATTAAAACCCTACACCTTAGAATGCAAAGACATTGTGAAAACGGCGAGAAAGTTGCAAATTTCTTGATTTCACACCCGAAAATTGATAAAGTTTACTGGCCTGGTTTTACAAGTCATCCAAACCACGATGTTGCAAAAGAACAAATGCGTGGTTTTGGTGGTATGATTTCCTTTGCAATGAAAGGTAACCGCCTTGAAGACGCATTAGATGTTGTTAAAAAAGTGGAGATTTTTGCTCTTGCGGAATCTCTTGGTGGTGTCGAGTCACTTATCGGACACCCAGCTACAATGACACATGCATCTATTCCAAAGGAAGAACGCGAAAAAACGGGCGTAGTAGATTCTTTGATTCGACTTTCTGTTGGAATTGAAGATGCTGATGATTTAATCTCGGATCTTCAGCAAGCACTCGGATAGGCCAAAGATGAACGTATACATCACCGGTGTTTCTAAAGGTCTTGGAAAAGCTCTCGTTGAATTTTATCTGAAAGACGGACATCGTGTTTTTGGAATAGGAAGGTCGCATTCATTTGCACATCCCAATTTTCAATTTATAGAAGCGGATTTAAACAATGTTGACGCTTTGGATATTCCATTTCAAGTTGATGATGATATGCTCCTCATTAATAATGCAGGTGTTATTGGAAATATCAAGCGTCTTAGTGACCAAGAACTTTTGGATTGCAAAGAAGTAATGACTGTAAATACGATTGCGCCAATGATATTGACCGCTAATCTGCTGCAACAGTTACCTATCCATCAAAAAATTACTATTTTAAACATTAGCTCAGGGGCGGCAACGCGCTCCATTTCTGGATGGGCATCTTATTGTGCATCTAAAGCTGCATTGGATAGATTTAGTGAAACCATCTATTTGGAAGAAAAGGAAAAAGGTAGAAATATTCGCATTTTTTCTTTGGCTCCTGGAGTAATTGATACGGATATGCAAACAACCATTCGCTCTTCAGACGCTCAAGATTTTTCATCATTAGAAACTTTTCAAAATCTAAAATTGAATAAGGAATTAGTTAGACCTGAAGAAACTGCCAAAAATTTGGCTGAGTTTATCAAGAGTTACCCAGGTAATTGGGCAGTAGGAAGCCTGAAGTTGCTCAGTCAAGAACTTTGAATTAATAATTCATATTAAAAATTTAAATGCCACATTTTATTTAAAAGATAAATACTAACAAGCAAACTTTTTGTAATTTGGAACGTTTTTAAACTAGAAAATTAAACTCTTGCTAAAATGAAGTCTTTCATTAACAAATTAGGTATCGTTTTACTATTGTCTCCGATAGTATCAAACGCACAAAAATCTACATTCGATGCTACAAATGCCCGAGATGGCGAAACCGTTGAATACTGCATTCAGCATAAGAAACATAATGCATTGATGAACAATCCTGCTTACGTTCAAACCTTGATCGAAGATGAAATTATTCGTCAAAAAGAAAGTAACGGTGTTGTACCGAAAGGAACAATTTACAAAATACCTGTTGTTTTCCATGTTTTACATAACAACGGGATTGAAAATATTTCTGATGAGCAAATTTATGATGCATTGGAGATTATGAATCGCGATTACAGACTTTTAAATAATGACGCCAATAATGTACAGGCAGATTTTGATGGTGTTGTAACGCAAGGGACTTTTGAACCGCAACCTTCGGATGTTGAGATCGAATTTGTACTGGCAACAAAAGCTCCAAATGGAACTTGTTTTAAAGGGATTACGCGTACCGCAAATTCTCTTAGCTACAATGGTGCAAATGGAGATAACCAAGTTGATGCAATTGTTGCAGGAAATGATGTGTTCAATGGTCAGTGGCCTGGAAACAAATACATGAATGTTTTCATTTGTGGAGAAATAGGTGGTGCTGCAGGTTATACCACCAAACCTTCCAACTGGTCTGGAACAAGCATGTATAATGGTATTTGGGTGTTACACAACTATGTTGGTTCAATTGGAACTTCCTCTGTTGGAACGAGTCGTACACTTACGCACGAAGCTGGTCACTGGTTAAATTTAGATCATACTTGGGGAGGCAATAACAACCCTGGAAATACAACAAGCTGTAGTTCTGATGATGCTGTTCAAGATACGCCAAACTGTATTGGTGTGACTTCTTGTGCCCTGAATTCAAACACTTGTACATCCGACAATAATTACTACGGTTTTGCCATTCGCGACAACGTAGAAAACTATATGGATTACTCCTATTGTTCTAAAATGTTTACGCAAGGACAGGTTAATCGCATGCGCGCTGCTATTGTTTCATCTGTAGGTGGAAGAAGTAATCTCTGGACATCAGCCAACCTCAACGCTACTGGAGCAACAGGAGTTTTAGCGCTTTGTAAAGCTGAATTTACCTCTAACAAAACTTCGGTTTGTGTTGGTGATCAAGTAGAGTTCTACGACGATACATACAATGCAGTTTCAGGTTGGTCTTGGAGCTTTCCTTCTGGAACACCAGCAACATCTTCAAGTCAAAACCCTGTTGTAACATACAACACACCTGGAGTTTACGAAGTAACTTTAACCGCAACAAGTGGTTCCAATTCAGACACAGAGACTAAAACAGGTTACATCAGAGTGCTTCCTGCTGCAACTGGGCTGCCTTTCTTTGAAGGTTTCGAAAATTATACTACATTGAACAACCTTACGAATTGGGAAGTATACAATCCAAATAATAACAATGCATTTACGATTACCAACACAACGAGCCATAGTGGTGCACAATGTGTTAAGCTTACCAATTATGGTCAATCAGGTGCTAATTCTGATGAATTAATCGCTTCAGCTGTTGATTTATCTGATGTTGCTTCTGATGGTGGCGTTGTAACATTGAGCTTCAGATATGCATACAGAAAGCGTGCTTCTTCAAATATAGAGTGGTTGAAAGTTTTCATTACCAACGACTGTGGATCTTCTTGGGTACAACGCAAAACTTTGAGTGGTTCTCAATTGTCATCGCAAGTGGCTACAACAGCTTGGACTCCATCGTCTGCTTCAGATTGGACAACCGTTCACATGGTAAATGTTACTTCAGATTATTGGGTAGACAACTTCCGTTATAAATTTGAATTCGAAGGGAACAATGGAAACAACTTCTATTTAGATGACATCAATATTTATTTGGGCTCGCCTTCTAATGACATCGTTCTTGGTTTAGGTGAAGCTGGAGAAATTGCTGATTTATCCGTATTCCCGAATCCAACTGATGAAGATTTGAATGTTACCTTCTCCTCTCCAGTTGCTCAACAAGCGACTTTGACTGTTCGGGACATCGCAGGAAAATTATTACAACAAAATACGGTTAATGCCGCTTCAGGTTCCAACCTTGTTATGTTAGGAATGGACAGCTTAGCTGCAGGAACTTATTTTGTAACGGTAAACTTGGGTGAAAATCAAAAAACACTTCAAGTTACAGTGAAATAAAAGATTATTAATTTACACAAGGTCTTCATTTGAAGACCTTTTTTTATGGAGTTATGAGAATACTTTTGATTTTCTTTTTGTCATTCGCAACATT
>CANHJY010000235.1 GCA_947461185.1 Flavobacteriales bacterium | reverse complement strand
TCGCATCGGCCCATTGTTTTGCGCGCTCTTTTTCTCTTTCGGAAACCCCTTTTACAATTGTGTTAGAAATGAATAAAGAAATCCCTACTAACAATATCGCTATTACTAGTAGGGCTATTTTCCATTTTTGCTTATTCGAATAAAGATTCATTTTCTCAATTATAATACGAATTAACGTATTTTAATTGGAATTATTTGTGATAATTTAATCTATTTATTTTCAAACAGAGGAGATGTTGCAGTGCAACGTAGCTACGATTTGAAAAACAATTCATTTATTCTTCTTCGTGTTCTTCTTCTTGAATTTTTGCTCCTTTACGAATTTCTGTATGTCTAATTTCACCTCCTGAAGTTCCAACTTCACGACCTTTAATTACCACTATAATCGCAAAAAACAATACAACTATTGCAATCCATTTTGCAAATTGTTTTTGTTTCCAACTCGCCCAAATTCCTACTAGAGAAATCAAACCTAAAAGATAATTTAGCAAGGCGAATCCTTCCGCTTTTTCTTCGTGTTCGTGAATTAAATGTTCTGTTACTCCAGGTAATCCTTCAGCAACTTCTTCTGCTCCTTCTCCGGTTGCAAATGCAGGCATCGTGCAAATTGCTGCTACTACGAATAAGAAATAGGAAACTCGTTTTACTACTTCTGATTTTAGGATAAATCCTGCTACTAATACTGTCACTGCTGCAATCGGAATGATGATTGGCAAATGGTTTACTACTAAATGTAAATGTGCGTCGTTCATGATTTTTGTTTTTATTGGTTTTAATTTATTTATAATTATACGCGGTGCATTTTAAAAATTAGACGCGTTGAATCGCGTCTCTACGGAGGATGAATAATGAATTATTCCTCCGTATTTTTTAATTTCATTAACAATGAATAGGCTCCTTTTGTAACAATCGGTTGATTGTTCAATTTTTCACTATTTTTTATTTCAACAAATCCGTTTTCTTTTCCTCCTGTTTTCACTTCTATCATTTCAAAATGATTTTTCTTTAATTCAACAAAAACATATTCAAAATTACCGAATCGAACCAATGCTTCTTCTGGAACAGTTACTGCATTTACGTTTTTCAATTCAATTTCTGCATTCATATACATTCCTGGTACTAAACTTTTATCGTAGTTTTTAAAATGACAATGTACTTCCGTGTTTTTTTCCATAGACAACGAATGCCCAATCAATAGAATTTCACATGGGTATTTTTTATCTGGTTGATTATTATTAAACGCATACAACTTTTGACCGATTTGTAACTTTGGTAAATCTTTTTCATAAACAGTTAAATTCAAATGAATATCAGATGCATTCACTAATTCAAACAATACTTCACTTGGTGTAAGGTATTTTCCAATATTGGCATTCACTTTCGCTACATAACCGTCAATAGGAGAATTTATTGAAACTCTTTTGGAAATTTTAGATTCATCCAAACGATCTGGATTAATCCCAATAATTTGTAAATTTTGGTCTAATGCTTTTACATTAATTTTAGCATTCTTGTATTCTGCTTCAGCCTGTTGAAATACTTTATCACTTGAAGCTTTACTCGCATTCAATTCTTTTTGACGGAAATATTCAGCTTCAACCATCTTCAACTTGACTTTAGCTAAAAGATAATCTTGTTGTAATTGAACGTATTGCTGATCTTCTAAAGTTGCAATCACTTGTCCTTTCTTTACCATCATACCTGGCAATAAATCAGTCGATTTCAAATAGCCTCCCATTGGAATACTTACAGAAACTAAATTTTGAGGTGGAACATCAATTTTTCCATTCAATTTTAATATTTCTGAAACTTCTCTTTTTTCAGACGCTCCTAATACAATTCCAGCATTTTCAAATTGAGCACTTGTCACAGACACCTTCATTGATTCAACAACAGGTGCTGTTGGGGTGCTTTCAACTTTTGTTTCTTTTGAACCACATCCTATAAACATTAGGATAATTGGTATTATAAATATATTTCTCATTTCTTGTTTTTTTATATTTTAAAATTTCATTTTCAAATCGTTTGAACTTATTTTGGGGATATGGCGTGAGCATGAGACATTGCTTGCAATGTCTCTACGACGTATGGTTTTCGGGAACGACCTAAAACCAAACACGCAATATCTAACACCTAACCGGCATTCAACAAATAAATCAACTGAATCGTATTTTCATTCAATTTCAATATTGCATCTTGATAATTACTTTGAACGGCAATACTTTGATTCACCAACATTGCCCATTCTAAATAATTTATATCTCCATTCAAAAATTGTTTCTGCGCTGTTTCAAATATTAACTTTCCATTTGGAATTGAAATCTTTTCTAATTCATCTACAATTGATTTTTGGACTTCATATTGTTTCATGGCTATTTCAAATTGATTTTCAAGAAATACTTTTTCAATTTCTAAACCATTTTGAAAAACTTGTGCATTGATTTTTGATGCTTCAACAACTTGTTTCTGTTTTGAAAAAATCGGAATTCCAATACCAAATTGAGCACTGTTAAATCGCGAAGAATAGGTGTAATCTTTATTATCAGACCCTGTTCCATACATTGTTCCAGAACTTACTCCAACAAATAATGAAGGATACATTTTAGCTTTTTCCAATTTAATTGAAGCTGTTGCTATTTGGACATCCGCATCCAATACTTGTAAACTTGGATGTTTTGAAAGTAAGGTTTTATCAATTTGACCATTCATCTGAATTTTGGTTTCTGATGATGCTGGAATTAACGGTTCCGGGCTATTCAATATTGATTGAAAATAGATTAATTCGGCGGATAAATCGGCGGATAATTGTTTCAATTGACTTCCAATTTGAATTCGTTGATTTTCAATTGTTGACTTCTCTAAAATATTACCCTCACCAAATTTAATTCTCAAATTGGTTCTTTCTAAATAAGTCGCATAAATACTATCAATTTCTAGTAACAACTGTTTCTTTTTCTCCATATTCACCAAGTTAAAAAAGACTTGAGAAACACGACGTTTTAATTCAGCTGTTTTTAATTGTACATTCATCTCACTTTTCTTCCATTCTTCGGTTAACATTTTTTTATGATTTATGTAAACTGTAGGGAATTCTATACTTTGAGAAATATTCACCCGATTGTCATAGTACATACTATTTAATCGACCATATTCTCCTTGAATAGTAGTTTGAGAAAGAGCCCCAGAAGTTTTTACCATTTGCTTTTGGTATTCAGATCTTAATTTGTCATTTTTTAAATTCAAATTATTTTCAACCGCCATATCAATAGCTGATTGAAAAGAAATAGGAGTTTGAGATATTCCTCCATTTATGGAAAAGAAACATAATACAGCAACAATTGAAGCAGCTCTCTTCGCTTTGATTTTTTTCATCTTTGTTATACTACTAAATAAAACATATAAAATAGGTAAAACGAACAATGTCAATAAAGTAGCTAGAAGCAAACCACCAATAACTACAGATGCTAATGGTCTTTGAACTTCTGCTCCTGCTCCGTGACTCATTGCCATTGGTAAAAAACCTAAAGATGCAACAAACGCAGTCATTAATACCGGACGCAT
>CANHJY010000234.1 GCA_947461185.1 Flavobacteriales bacterium | reverse complement strand
TGCGAATTCTCTAAGCATAGGAGGATAATTCTCGTAAACCTTATGAGCTGAAAGCATATCGTTATATGCTGTTACAATCGCAATATTTGGTAAACTGTTTTCAGCCAACGCAGCTTTATCATTACTTGAGCATCCGGCAAAGGCCTGTGCCAAATTTCCACAATGTAAATTTTGTCTTTTCAATTCTTGGTTGAACTGAAGGTTCATAGATTCCAAATAGTTTGGTCTAGTTGACCTACTGCGCTCAATTATTCTATCGGTAACTTCTATAATTGTCTTATTCATCTTTAATTTTCAGAAAAATAGGTTACACCATCAGTTGATTCGTTCATAAGTGATGCAATTGGTAAATTATTTTCACTAGCACCTTGAAAAATATTCAATTTCTTTTCTCCCAGGATAAGTAAGTCGACAAACTGAGCCTTTCGCAACATTTCTTTTGAACAAGAAATTCTTGTTGTTGGATTCACAGGAGCGAAAGTTTGAAGAATATTTACATCGTTTCCGTTTAAACTCTTTTCAGAAGCTTCATCTCCCGGAAAGAGCGACGCAGTATGACCATCTTCACCCATTCCTAGTAAGCAGTAATCAATACGAACCTGAAAAGGGTTATAGTTTAAATTGACCAATTTAAGATTTTCATCAAGATTGCTTATATCAGAAACCATAGGAATCAAATTAAAACCAATGGCTTTAGAAAAGCATTCTTCAATCAAACTTGCATTACTGAATTCACTTCCTTTTTCAACAAAGCGTTCGTCAACAAGTCCAACCTGGATTTGAGTCCAATCTAAAGGTAATTCAGATAAAGCCTCATAGAGAAACTTTGGTGTAGTACCTCCTGATAATAACATATTTGCCTTGCCATACTTCTGAATTGCGCTTTTCAGGATAAGGTGGATTCTTTGCACCATATCCTTTTTCAAATCCTCCTTATTATTAAATCGCTTTAAAATCATCCTCTGTATGTCTTAACCACTTTTGATTTTTATCCATAATGAGATCTCCTGGACCATGCGAACCCGCCTCATACAATACATTTTTCAATTTGGACTCATCCCAACTTTTCACAATTGATTCAATCCAAATCCACGCTGCTTCCAACTCATCTTGTCGCATGAAAAGTGTTTGATTTCCGCGCAATACATCGACGATTAATCGTTCATAAGCTTCTGGGAAGCGTTCTGTGAAAGAATCAACATAATCTAATTTTAGAGAAATTGGTTTATATCGATATCCACCGGGTCCAGGTAGTTTGGTCATTTGAACCAACTCGATACGTTCCTCTGGCTGCAAACGAATAATTAATTGATTACCAGGAATTTCACCCTGCAATGGAAAAACATTGTGTTTAACCGATCTAAAGTTGATAACGATTTCGGAATACCTTGCTGACATTCTTTTTCCAGTCTGCAAATAAAATGGTGTGTTTTTCCATCTCCAATTATCGATATGTGCCTTGATTGCAACAAAAGTTTCCGTGTTTGAAGCGTATTTTTCGATGTCCTCGAGATAGGAATTCAATTGAACGCCGTTTACTGCGCCACGAGAGTATTGACCACGAACGGTATCCTTAATTACAGCATCCTTGTCATATAATCTCAACGAATTGAGAACTTTCAATTTCTCATTCCGAACAAAATCTGCTTCTAGTTTAGCTGGTGGTTCCATAGCAATTAAACATAATAATTGCAATAAATGGTTTTGCACCATATCGAGTAATGCGCCGCTGTGATCATAATAATCTCCTCTTTTTTCAACGCCTAAACTTTCAGCAACAGTAATTTGAACACTTTCAATATGCTCAGAATTCCATGAATATTCAAAAAGATGATTAGCAAATCTCAATACCATCAGATTCTGTACGGTTTCTTTACCCAAATAATGGTCAATTCGATAGATCTGATTTTCATTAAAACTTTTAATGATTTTTTGATGAATCTCTTTGGAAGAAGCCAAACTGTTACCCAAGGGTTTTTCCAAAACAACCTTACTCTTGGCATTAACAAGACCACAACGCTTTAAACAGTCACAGATTGGACCAAAAGCATCCGAAGGAGTTGATAGATAATAAACGCTTTGATAATTAGGCTGCTCTTCTATTGCAGTTTTGAGTTCATGGTAATCCGCTTCAGTATGATTTGCAACAACAATAATTCGCATTTTCTTGAAGAAGACATCAATTAAACCTTTATCATAATCGTAGGCTGCAGATTGCTCTATGAAATTTCTTAACTCTTGAAAAAAAACACCGTGTTTCTTATCGGTTCGAGTTATGGCAAAAAGTTTAAATTCATTAGGTAATTGATTGTCAACAAAACGGTGAAAGAGTGCTGGATAAATTTTTCTGAATGCCAAATCACCATCGCCGCCATAAACAACTGCATTAAAAGGCTTAATGATCATGGCATTTTTTAAAGATACACTCATAGTTCTCTTTGGTTTTTTGCCAAAGATAATACTTTATGTCAAAAATACACTAAGTATAAAAATGAAAAAATTGTTAAGTCAACCGAACGCTGTTAAAATCCGAAATTATCAAAACCATTTTGAAACAAATCATTGTATTTTTCTTCGTTGAATTTAAAATATTGAGATGGTTTGTGCGGAACGCCTTCTTGTCTTTCACGCAAACTTTCTACAATATCTAATTTCAACATTTTTCTGCGAAAATTTCGTTTATCCAATTCTCTACCCAAAATGACTTCGTACAGTTTATGCAGTTGGGTAAGTGTGAATTTTTCAGGAAGTAAATTAAATCCAATCGGTTGTATTCGAATTTTTTCTTGCAGCTTAGCGAAAGCAGCGTTGAGTATAGTCAAATGGTCAAACGCCAATTCTTTTACCTCATCTAATGGCACCCATGACGCAGATTTAGCGAAGGATGATGGTTGTGGCGTATAATTATTCATGTTTACCAATGAATAATAGGCCACTGTTATTACCCTTTCATCTGGATTTTGACGAACAGCTTTGAGCCATAATTGATCCTGTGGCTTGTTAAGTCGATCAAGATCTCCAAATGCGCCAACCTGCTCCAAATAAATTTCTTGTAAACCCGTAAGTTCAAGTAAAACCCTCGAAGCCGCCATATCTAAATTCTCTTCTTCAAAAATTAGATCTCCGGGCAATGCCATACACTGTTCCACTCCATTAACGGATTCCCTCTCAATTAACAACACCTTTAATTGGTTGAGGTCAAAACCAAAGATGACGCAGTCTGTTGAAAGCCGAGGATTAAGCTCGTGTCGATTTTTTGATTGCATAATCAAAGGTAAAAAAGAATTTAATATATTCGCAAAGTGTAAAATTGACACATAGCTTAAATTTTGACGTAATCAACTATGATATTAATTATTGAAAGTGGCTCTACCAAAAGCGATTGGGTTCTTTTGAACCAAAGTGAAAAAACTTACTTTTCAACAATAGGTTTAAATCCATACTTCCATACAGAGCAGGATGTTGAGCAAGCCATAAGAAGCAATTCTGGTTTGCTTTCATTGTGCAATGATGTTTCCGCAATTTATTTTTACGGAGCAGGGTGTTCAGCTGACCATTTAAATGCGATTATCG
>CANHJY010000233.1 GCA_947461185.1 Flavobacteriales bacterium | reverse complement strand
GTAGCCAACGAACTTCTGTTTACTCAATTTTTTAGAGTTAAAAATCCAATGAATTGATATAGTCAAAAAAACTAAAGAAACTGAAAAAAGTATTTTTTGAAAGAGCACTGTCTAAAAATTGTGATTAAACGAAATTAAAGCAATTTTCTTCAAAATTGCCTTCAAATAGTCTGAATTCCGTGATTGTAGACATTAAAAAAAACTTTTTTGTACATTTTTTAATTTTTACATTTTCTTGCTAAATGGACTAAAATTAAATTTGTCATGGTAGTTATCATCCGAAATCACATTCTGTTTAAATAACAAAATTATTACAGTAACTCTCGTAAATATTATAGTAACATGTATTATTTTTTAAATTACATTTTAAAGGCTTATAATTCGATTTTGAAGATTTGGTTAGTCAAATTAATTATCCTTTTTTATTTTTTGATAATTAGTTTTTTTTCATTTTCACAAACTACATATCCTATCCTCGATGGTTCAACAGCTCTCTACTCGTACGCGATTCCCAATTACTATTATTATGGTTATACTCAAAATATTTATTTGAAATCTCAAATAAATCAGTCGGGTTCCATAACTTCCATTCAATTAGAATGTAATATTAATTTAGACGTAATTAATCCTGTTAAAATTTACATGGCTGAAACCTCAAAATCATCGTTTTCATCAACGTCGGATTGGGTAAACTCTGGATTAACTTTAGTTTTTAGTGGTTCTGTGAATGTTGATGGAACTGGCTGGCATACCATTACTTTAGATACGCCTTTTGAATACACCAATACCAATAATTTATTAATATGTTTTGATAATGATGACGGAACTTCAAACGGAGGTTCTTCCTCAGGTTCAGGTTTTACAATCGTATCAGGGTTTACTGATAGGGTACTCAGACATTTTAGTGACTCACAGGATAATGACTATGGTTCGAGTTCAAATGCATCTGGTACATTAGATAACAAATTACCTTCTTTGAAACTAACTATGGTTCCATTAGGTCCATCGATCTCAACTTCAGGTACGCTTTCAACATTTTCTGCTTGTTCCGGTTCAAATAGTGCAGAGCAAAGTTTCACAGTTTCAGGATCTAACTTAACATCGAATTTAGTTGTAACTCCTCCAAGTGGATATGAAGTGTCTACCGCTTCGGGTTCCAGTTTTGGTGCGAGTGTCACGATACCAACTGCGACTGCAAATGCCGGCACTACAACAGTTTATGTTCGAACAACGACATCAGCAGCAAATGGAGTGGGTGGAAACATTGTTTGTTCATCAACAGGTGCAACAGACAAAAATGTAGCAACGGGAAATGCAACGATAGGAACGACAACTATTTACGTAAATGATAATTCTACCATCGGTGATGTGTATGCTAGTTCTGCCTTTGACGGCTCAGGAAACGGTACAATTAATGATCCGTTTAATACATTAGCGGCAGCTTTGCTTAATGCAACTTGTCCAACAACAACGACGATTTATATTGATGCTGGAACTTACAATGAAGAAAATATTACAATTGCTGATGGTGTTGATGATATTATTATTCAAGGAGCTGGATCAGGATTAACGATTTTTGATGGGGATAATACAGATGATTGGATGACCTTTAACTCAGGAGGTAACACGGATAATATATTAATTAGTGATATGACCGTTAAGGAATACGGTGGTGGTGTTTCTCAAGATGGAGGAGCGTTAAGAATTCTGGGTGGGACACAATTGGTGTTTGAAGATGTTAAATTCTCACTAAACGAAACTAGCAGTGCAATCGATTATGGAGGTGTTGCCTACTTGGAAAATGCAGCTAGTGTTAAATTTGAACGTTGTGTTTTTAATGCAAACACGACAACTAGTTATGGAAGTGTAATTTATAACGCTTCAACTGGTACTTTCGAAATGTACAATTGTTTAGCATATGATAATCAGGCAGGATCGTACGGTGATTTTTATTTTGCTGATGGTGGTGGCACGGCAACAATAACCAATTGTACATTTACAGAGAATTTGGCTCAGTCCACTGGTCTTGGTGCGACAGGTGAAGTTTTTTCAATATGGACTACTACTACAACCTTTAATAATTGTTTATTTCACAATAATGCTTCAACCCATGATGTAGCAAAGAATTCGGCTACCGTTACTTTAAATAATTGTATGTATGAGTCGATTTATGGACCTGCAATGCCAACATCAAATAATCGCGTAAATGGCTCACCTACTTTTGTTTCCAGTGCAAATGATGATTTTAGATTACGTTATGGTTCAAATGGAATCAATGCAGGAAACAATATTTATGTTTCAGGATGGACATCTGACTTAATTGGAAATACACGTATTTCCAATACAACTGTTGATTTGGGGGCTTATGAATGGAAGTGTACCACTGCAAATGCAGGAACAGTTTTAAGTTCAGGAACAATATGTAGCAATTCAACCGCAACTATGACTGTTTCAGGCTATGAATCGCAATATTTTAAATGGCAATCTTCAACCAATGGTTCTGATTGGAGTGATATAGCATCATCAGATGTTAGTACTTACACTACGCCAGCTTTAACAGCTACGAGGTATTACAGAACATCAGCATCATGTGATAATAGTAATTGGGTCTATTCTTCTTCGGTTACGCAAACAGTAAATCATGTTACTTATTACGTAAATGACAATAGCACCACTTCCGATGTTTTTTGCACAGCTGTGGGTAATAATGCGAATAATGGGTTGGCTCCCTCAACTCCGAAACTAACTTTAGCTGCGGCCTTAACTTTGGCTAGCTGTGGTGATACAATTAAAATAGATGCTGGAACCTTCTCTGACGAAAATTTAACAATCGCTGACAACACAGACGAATTATACATTGTTGGAGCGGGAAAAACCTTGACTATTTTTGATAGAGATAATACCGATGAATGGATTGCTTTTTCAGCTGGTGGAAATACAAGCGGAGTAACTATAAAAAATTTAACAGTAAAGGAATATGGTGGTACGGCTTCGCAACATGGTGGTGCTCTGATTATCTTAGGCGGAAGTGGAATTGTTTTTGAAGATATTATTTTTTCTTCAAACAAAACAGCATCGACAACTAATTATGGCGGAGTAGCTTACATTGAAAATGCAGCTAGTGTTAAATTTGACCGATGTGTTTTTAACGCAAATACATCAGGTTCGAGAGGAAGTGTTATATACAATGCTTCAACAGGTACATTTGAAATGTACAATTGTTTAGCCTACGATAATGATGGGGTATCTTACGGTGATTTTTATTTTGCCAATGGAGGAGGCACTGCAACCATTACAAATTGTACATTTACAGAAAATTTGGCACAATCGAGTGGAATAGGTGCTGCTGGTGAGGTCTTTTCGATTTGGACTTCTACAACGACTTTTAATAATTGTTTGTTTCATAACAATGCAACCACTCATGATGTGACATTAAATAGCGCTAGTGTAACCTTAAATAATTGTATGTATGAATCAATTTCAGGTCCAACTTCAAATAGCCGCGTAACAGGAGCTCCAACTTTTACCAATACGTCTTCGGACGATTTCACATTGACATCATCTTCGAATGGTATAAATTC
>CANHJY010000232.1 GCA_947461185.1 Flavobacteriales bacterium | reverse complement strand
TGTCGACAGTCTTTTTTTAATTGACAGAGATACAAAAAATGTTATAAATTCCATTTATTTTAATTCCAAACATTTGCCAACTCCTGAGTTATATTTGAGTGGACAAGCTAATGGTGAGAAAATAGGTGCTATACATAATACACTTTTTGTACATTATCCTGCTGATATCAGTTTGGTGGTAAAATTCATTCCCCAGTCATGGGAGTGTGAAATTGAGGGAAAAGTTTACAAGGGATCTGGCTCTGTTTTAACAGAAAGCGTTCTTTCTCATGTGAAAAAATTAAAAACTGGTAAATCAGTATACATAACATGCACTTATATCGGTCCCGATGGAATTTCTAGAAAGACTTCTTCAAGTTTTGTTAAAAATTAATTAAAATCGAATATGGGGTTAATTTCATGATTTATTAATAATTGATTCGCATTAAATCTTAGATGATTTGTTTGATAATTAATATTTTAATTTAACGATTCCTCTTGTAAAACCCCTCCATTTTTTCAATGTAATTTTTCATTCGAAAACAAATAGTACGTACATTTAATTAAAATAAATACGTATGACAACCAAACTTACCCTATCTATCGAAAGCAGTGTAATCGAGCAAGCGAAGAATTATGCTAAAGCGCACAACAAAAGTTTGTCGCGGCTCATCGAGAATTATCTTAAATCTTTAGGTATACCAAAAGAAGAACATGTTCAAGAGCCTTCGATTTTATATGGCTTAAAGGGAAGTTTTAGCGATGATGCAACCCAAACCGACAAAGAGATCCTGCAACTTGCGCTCAGCAATAAATATTTAAAAAAATGAGGCATATTTTATTCGATACCGATGTGGTACTCGACTTTTTATTCGATCGCCAGCCTTATGCGCAGGATACGCTGCAACTGCTTTTGCTATGTGAACGAAAGGAAATTAGGGGTTATGTAACACCTGTAATTGTATCGAATTGCTATTACATTCTAAGACAAAAAGCAGATCATGACTTTGTGAAAAATCAATTAAAACAACTGCTGAGTATTTTAAAAACCCTGCCGATGGACGACCAAATGGTACAGCTGGCGCTACATTCCAAATTCAAAGATTTTGAAGATGCTTTGCAGTATTATGCTGCTCGAAAAAGTGCTAAAATCGATGCCATCGTAACTCGAAATCTTAAAGATTTTAAAAAAGCTTCATTGCCCATTTTTTCACCTTCGGAAATGTTGCAAAGGATAAGACTAGAACTTTAAAAGGATTCGTAAATAGTCAGATTGTAAAGGTGTTAAGCCAAACCTTGATTAATGACATACCCAATCGGGGAATATTACTTTTCTTTTTTGTGCGGTCAATACGATTTAAGATCATGATAATTGATAAATATATTTGACAAGAACACGGAAAAGAATCGTAATTTCTTTGCTTAAAATTCGTTAACTTTACTAATATTATGTTGACACAAGAGCAAATATTACAGTTCCTTAACGAACATAAATCCTACTTCAGCAAAGAATTTCATGTTTCTAAAATTGGGATTTTTGGCTCCTTTGCACGAAACGAGCAAAGGCCAGACAGTGATATTGACGTATTGATAGAGCTGGATGGTCAAGCAACAAATATTTACGACTTAAAATGGGCTTTACGTGAGTTTCTGAAACAAAAGTTCAACCGTGAAGTAGATGTCTGTAATTCTAAGCATATTAAGCCCTCCGCTAAGGCCTACATTTTAAAAGACGCCATATATGCATGATTCGAATAATCTGGCATTGCTCACTATGCTTGATGCAATTGACAAAATTCAACGTTTTTCTTCAGATCTTACTTCATGGGAGGACCTGAAAAATGATGAGGAAACATTTGATGCCTGCTTAATGAATTTTGTGATTATTGGTGAATCCGTGCTCAGACTTGATTCAGTTTTTATAGCATCCAATGACCATATGGAGTGGCATAAAATAAGAGGTTTCCGTAATATTATTGCACATGATTACTTTGGAATAGACGTGGAGGAAGTATGGGATATTATCAGGAATAAAATCCCACATCTAAGACTATTTCTTGCTGAAAAGGTTAAACAATAGCGACCATTTGGCCTGAATTTGGAATCCTGAAGCTTTTTAACCCATTAACTTATAATGATTGTTATTTTTGATAATACAAGGATTGAAATATCAATATTTATGAAAAGGTTGAACAACTTAAATTACCTAGCATTCCTTATTTTTTTTGGATCGCAACAATTTACATCCGCACAAACGGGCGTAATATCCCAACCACAGTACAATGTGCTTTACGCCGGATGTGCCAATACCGTTCAAATAGGTCGTCAAGACACAGAAAAAAATACCGTTCTCATTGCAGAAGGCATGGATATCCAAATGCTAAATGCTGTTTCCGGAACTTATACCTTCACTCCAAGGGGAAAGGATGTCATTTCACTCTTAATTTTAAATGAATCTCAATCCGATACGCTTGATGTAATTGAATTTCGCGTATTACCCATTCCAGATGCAGAAATTTATTTGGGCTCCAACAAGAATGGAGAAAGCTTGAGTAATAAATCAAATTTAAGTATCAGTTTAAAATTGCCTTCTTACGTTCCGGTTCAAGCTAATATGACTGTAGAAGATTGGTCCATCAAATTGAGTACTGATCAAAAAGAATATATGGGAACTGGAAGTACATTGAGTGCAGAAGTTATAAAAGTTATTCAGGATGCTCCAAAAAACACTTCCCTTCAACTTTACGTGGCATATAAAACCAACGGAAAAGGAATTAAACGTCAACTCGTAAACTTTACACTATGAGAAATTGGATTGTTAATGGAATGCTATTGGGTTCATTATTGTTAAACATGTATTCCAATGCGCAGGCAGTCGTTGGGTTCCCACATCAAGACCGCATCTATGCAGGCTTTTCCAATTATTTCGAATGCGGAACAACAACTGGTGATACTTTATTGACCATGACAGCTACGAATGCCACGGTTACAAAAAGTGGTAATGGCTTTATCATCAAACCTTCTGGAAATAAAGAAGTAGTGGTTTCGATATTGAATTCCAATAAAGAAGTGCTTGCTTCCAAAACGTATCGTGTTTTTGCGCTGCCTACTCCAGAATTATACCTTGGAAATACTAAAAATGGGAATAAATTGGATTATAGACTTTCCAGTGAACTCAAAGTTCAAATGGATCCATACACAACGCAGGGAAGCATCGTATTCACCATAAATTCATGGGAAGTTAGCCTTTCAGGTTCTGGAAAGGTGTACAGGGGAACTGGCTCTTCCTTAACTGATGAGGTTGTTGAACAAATACGAATCGCCCCAGACAATACAGAATTATCAATTATTTGCAGTTACGCACAGATGAATGAGCCGGTAACAAAAAAAATAACCGCGAAATTTAAACTTTAGCAAAAAATAATTGATAACGAACAAAATAAAGCCTTCCTTTGTTTGTTAACGACACAATTAGCAATACATTTGCTGCTATCTGAAAAGCATGGGAGAATACACAGCCGGTCCAAAATTAAGTCAAATCGTTGTTCCTGAAGATTTACGTGAGAAATTCACTAAAGATGATCTTCCAGAAATTGCTGATGAACT